>JANQMF010000028.1 GCA_028280225.1 Pseudomonadales bacterium
TCCTACGACAAAAACAGGCTTCCGGTTCTCTCGCCGATAAATACGCCCAAAAGACAGGCCAACATTGAGGAACCCGCGTAGGTTAACCCCAACCAGGGCCGGCCACCTTGAAGCAAATTCAGGGTTTCCATGGAAAAGGCAGAAAACGTCGTAAAGCCACCCAGTACACCCACCACCAGTGCAAGCCGCCCCCATTGCTGGAACCACTCTGCGTGACCCCAGCCACCCCACAGCAGGCCGATGGCAAATGAACCGGCGATATTAATACCAAGCGTGGCCCAGGGGAACACATGGTGAACGCCAATTAACGCGGATAGCATAAAGCGTAACACGGCACCCGCGGCGCCACCCAGAGCAACAATTAACAGGCTATGCAGGTTCATCTATGGGTTGTTACCGCTCCGGAGTGTCACGGCGTTTGGTCGCCGCCCCGGTGTCTAACTGGCGTAATCGTTGCAATCGTTCCTTGATCTTACTTTCCAACCCCGCCGCCTTGGGCTGATAAAACTGCTGCGGCTCCATATCTTGCGGAAAATAGTCTTCACCAGCCGCGTAAACCCCCTCCTGGGTGTCTTCACTGTGCGCATAACGATAACCATCGCCATACCCCAGCCCTTTCATTAAATTGGTGGGCGCATTGCGGATATGCATGGGCACGGCATAAGAAGGAGTATCCCGCACAAAGGCCATGGCGTCGTTAAAAGCCTGATAAACCGCGTTGCTCTTGGGCACACTCGCCAGATAAAGCACCGCTTGGGCCAGGGCCAACTCCCCTTCAGGGCTGCCCAGACGTTCATAGGTGCTGCACGCCGCCAAGGTCATTTCCAGCGCCCGGGGATCCGCATTGCCAATATCTTCGCTGGCCATCCGGACCATCCGTCTGCCTAAGTAGCGTGGATCGGCACCACCATCCAGCATCCGGCAAAACCAATACAGCGCCGCGTCCGGCGCACTACCGCGCACGGCCTTATGCAGCGCGGAAATCTGCTCATAAAAAACATCCCCACCCTTGTCAAAACGCCGCAGACTGTCACCCAGGGCCAACTCCGCCACCGCCTGGTCGATGAGACCTTCAGTCAACTGGGCCGCAATATCCAGGACGTTTAACAAACGCCGGGCATCACCGTCCGCGTGATTGCACAAAACGGTGCTGGCCGCTTCTTCCAAGGTCCTGCCCAAATAACGGGCCGCGCGCTCCGCCACCTGCGCCAGATCCGCCTGGGTTAGCGGTTTAAGCACATAAACCCTGGCCCTGGATAATAGTGCCGGGTTCACTTCAAATGACGGATTTTCGGTGGTCGCACCAATAAAGGTAATGGTGCCCTTTTCCACATGGGGCAAAAATGCATCCTGTTGGGCTTTGTTGAAGCGGTGTACTTCGTCGACAAAAAGCACGGTGGCTTGTCCGTTACGCCCGCGGATTTCCGCCTGGGCCACAGCTTGACGTACTTCTTTAACCCCGGCCAGCACGGCAGATAAGGCCACCACCGATGCATCAGCGTTTTGTGCAAGGAGTCTTGCCAAGGTGGTTTTACCCGTGCCCGGAGGCCCCCACAAGATCATCGAGTGCACCTGACGCTGTTGCGCCATTTGGGCCAGGGGTTTGCCCGGCGCTAACAGATGCGTTTGCCCAACATATTGATCCAGGGAAGACGGCCGCAGCCGGTCCGCCAGGGGTTTGCGCTGATCCGCTGTCTCAGGCGAGTCTGGTGATGGTGAGTGGATGGCTAACTGAGCCTGTGGTTCATCCTCTGACAATGTCGATGTCCGCTGGCAAGTCCAGTTCAAACATCTGCGATTGTATCACCTGGTGACTGCGAACGGCCGAAAACCGGATGGTAGACTGTTGCCCCGTATGATCCGTAATGATCAGCCCGTGCAGCACCTCAGCGGCAAAAATTAACTCGATACCGGCAAACAGTACATCCGCGCTACGGGGTGTGAGGTGATAGTGCACCAGTTTGGGGCTGTGGCTGACACGTACTTCAAATTCATCCGCCAACCCAATTTCCTCCCGGGTCAGCAGGGTCAGCGGCATGTCTTGCAGACTGGTGCTGTGGTCCAGGGTCCGGGTGGTAAGTTGCAGCAGGTCCGGATCGTATATTTGCAGCTCGTTACCCCGGGCGATAATGATCTGCGGAAAAGGATCCGCCACTTCCCAGCGAAAATTGGGTTTGGCCAGCACCAGTTGCCCACTCGACTCTTCTATGCGCACCCCCCGGGCATCTGTAATGACCTGCTGAAAGTCCGCTACTACCCCGTCCAGGGACATCAGGCGCTGCTGTAAAGCTTCGGCGCCGCTGCTCTCCTGACCGGCACCCGCCAGTACCGGTATGGCAGACGCTGTCCAAATAGATACCGCACCGAGCAGCACGCGGCTTAACAGGTGTCGTCTAGTCTCGATTGGGCACCACCACTTCGCGGCTGCCGTTAGAATTCATCGGGGTTACCAGGCCGGCTGCTTCCATGGCCTCAATCAAGCGCGCTGCCCGGTTGTAGCCGATACGCAGTTTACGCTGCACGGCGGAAATAGAGGCCCGGCGGCTGTCCAGCACAAACTGCACCGCCTCATCGTACAAGTCATCGTCCTGTTCGGTGTCACCATCCCCGTCAAGTTGGACAAAGGGTTCTCCGGGCATATCACCGCTGACAATTTCATCCAGGTATTCCGGCGAACCCCGCTCCTTCCAGTCCTGCACCACACGGTGTACCTCGTCGTCGGAGACAAACGCGCCATGCACCCGCTGAGGCAAAGCGGTGCCCGGAGGCAAATAAAGCATGTCGCCATGACCCAGCAGTTGTTCCGCTCCGCCCTGGTCCAAAATGGTCCGCGAATCCACTTTGGAAGACACCTGGAAGCCGATGCGGGTTGGAATGTTGGCCTTGATCAGACCAGTAATGACATCCACCGAAGGCCGTTGGGTGGCAAGAATAAGATGAATCCCCGCCGCACGTGCCTTCTGAGCAATTCGGGCGATAAGCTGCTCCACCTTTTTGCCCACCATCATCATCATGTCGGCAAATTCATCAATAACGACAACGATGGTGGGCAGCGTGGTCAGCTCCGGGGCCGGTTCCAGTTCGTTATCCCACAGCGGATCCAGCCGGGGTTCGCCCTTTTCTATACCCTCCCGGATCTGACGATTAAATCCCGCCAGATTCCGTACGCCCAGGGCCGCCATAAGCCGGTAACGCCGTTCCATCTCCGCCACACACCAGTTCAATGCATGGGCCGCCTCTTTCATATCCGTGACCACCGGTGCCAATAGGTGTGGGATACCTTCGTAGACGGACAATTCCAGCATTTTTGGGTCGACCAGGATCAAACGCACATCTTCCGGGGTTGCCTTGTAGAGAATACTCAACAACATGGCGTTAACCCCCACCGACTTACCCGACCCGGTGGTTCCCGCGACCAGCAGGTGAGGCATTTTGGCCACATCCGCCACGATGGATGCCCCGGCAATGTCCTTACCCAGGGCCAGGGTCAGGGACGACGGGGAATCCTGGAAGGTATTTGAAGTAATCACTTCTTTTAAGCGCACCATCTCGCGATGTTCGTTGGGAATTTCTATACCCACCACCGACTTGCCGGGAATAACCTCCACAATACGGACACTGATGACCGCCATGGATCGTGCCAGGTCCTTGGCCAGGGCGCTGATTTTCTGCACCTTAACACCCGCCGCCGGTTGTAACTCAAAACGTGTCACCACCGGACCCGGCAGTACGGAAACGACATTCGCCTCCACGCCAAAATCCGCCAGCTTCAGCTCCAGCTGTCTGGACATGGCTTGCAGGGAGTCCTGGGAATAACCCAGCCCCATATCCGGCTCGCGCTCGTCCAGCAGATCAATATCCGGCATTTCTCCACTGGCCTTGGTATCGAAAAGTCTTTTCTGCGCCACTTTCCGGTTCGGCCGTTCCTTGACCTTGGGTACAATTACCGGTGCCGTTGCGCTTCGGACCGCAGCACCTTGAGTTTGCGGGTTATCCGTTTCACCGGTTTGGCTGAGCTTTTTTAACCCCTTGGCCGGTTGGGTTCCCGCCAGGGCTATTTTGTCCTTACGCGCGCGTCTTGCCGCCTGTTTACCCTGCCAATAATCCATCCATTGATCGCTCAGCCGGTGATACACACGGCTGGAAAACAACAGCCAACGATGCAGATAACGGCCGGTACCTTCAGCCACATCCAGCCACGAAAAGCCTGCCGCAGCCTGACTGCCGATCAAAACACCTGCGGCACACAACAGCGTCAGCCCCACCCAGCCAAATACACCCACTCCATGTTCGGCCAGCATTTGGCCAAAAATTCCGCCAACACCGGCAGGCAGGGTGGGCACCGGCGCGCTGTGCAGTTGCAGCAGAACACAACTGCAAATAAGTACACCAAACCAGCCGCTGGCACGGGCACCCCAAAGCCACCAGTTGCCCGGTGTCTGCCGGGCAAAGACCAGGCGCAAGCCCATTACCGTCAGCGCTACCGGAATCAGGTACGCCACCCAGCCGAACAGATACAGCACCAGATCCGCAAAGTAGGCGCCACTGCGGCCAACCAGATTGTGAATTTCGCCACCCTGCCCACTAAAACTGAAGGCGGGGTCTGTGGGGTGATAACTGCTGATGGCCAGCAATAGAAAAAGTGCCAGGGTTGCCAATCCCACAAGACTGATTTCGCGGGTGGGCATTACGTGTGTGGGTGCAGGTGTGGCCACAAAGATTATCCTTGATCTCTCGTCAGCCGAACTATAACGGTACCAGGAGCCCGGTACAAACAAGATTTCAGAGTTTTTGTCATCAAAATCAAGCCTTTATTGTACATATCTCATGTAGATTTAGTCCCCTTGTCAGCATCCCCGCATCCACCTGGGCATAAAAAGCAGCTACAATAGACCGCTTTCACTGAATACAAGCTTAAAGATCATGCGACCAGACAAAGCCAAAGTTGTTGACGAAATTTGGGACGATGCCCGTATCGAAAGTTTCTTAAGCAAAGGCCCCATGGGTGACGAACCCGCAGACTTCAGTATGCTTCTACACGCCTACCGCAGTATGCGCCTGGATGACTTTGAGCGGTTTATTGTTAAGTTTCGCGCCCAGGGTGGGCAGACGCAGGCAAAAGACAAACAGGGCCGTACTCTGGCCCAGGTCATTGCCGGCCACAGCAAAGCCGCCCCCTTTATCGCTGTCCTGGAAGGCTAAAACCCCACCGGCAAATCCGCGTGGATCCCATCCCCTGGCTGTCACCCAACGTTGTCGGCTTCCCTTCACCGGAACAAGCCCTGGACGATCCCGATGGCCTGCTTGCCGCCGGCGGTGCCCTGTCCCCGCCGTGGTTACTGGAAGCTTACAGCCGTGGCATATTTCCCTGGTTCGACAACGATCAGGACCATATCTTATGGTGGTCTCCCGCACAGCGCGCGGTCCTGAAACCCGGCACCATGAAGGTTTCGAAGAGCCTTGCCAAACGCATTAGAAATGCCGGTTTTGAGGTACGCTGGGATACCCGCTTTGAAGGGGTGATAGATGCTTGCCGGGGCCCACGGTCCGGCAGCACCGGCACTTGGATTACACCCGCCATGCGCGCCGCCTATGTTGAACTGCACCATCAAGGCTACGCCCATTCCGTGGAGACCTTCCTGCACGGCACGTTGGTGGGTGGGCTTTATGGTCTGTCGCTGGGTAAGATGTTTTTTGGTGAGTCGATGTTCAGCACGGTTTCAGATGCCTCCAAGGTTGCCTTTTACCATCTGCAGCACCGCCTGCACGACTGGGCCTTTACCCTGATCGACTGCCAGATGGAAAACCCGCACCTGCATTCCCTGGGTGTTGAGCTCATCCCCAGAGCTGAATTTCTTGCTTTGCTGGCCAACAACCCCTTAAGGGACACGCACACAGGAAACTGGCGTTTGGCGCACAGCTGAATTAGTCTTAAAACTAAGATGCAGGATTCCAATACGCCAGAAAACGGCCAAGCGCAGTTTTTCCTTACCCCCAAACATCCTTGTTCGTATTTGAGTCGCAACAATGCCCAAACCTTGTTTTTCGATCCCCGCCAGGTCATTACCACGGACATCTATCAGCATCTGACCGATCAGGGTTTCAGGCGCTCAGGCAGCCACCTTTACCGGCCCCACTGCGGCGGTTGTAACGCCTGTATTCCCACCCGGGTCCCCGTGACGGAATTCCGCCCGCGCAGAACCCAGAAAAAAATCTTCAAGCGTAATGCCGATCTGCAGGTGCGCATTGAGGAAGCTACCTTCAGCAGGCGCCACTACCACTTGTACGAACGTTATATCAGTTTGCGCCATGCCGACGGTGATATGTATCCTGCCAGTGAGGATCAGTTTAAGAGTTTTTTGCTCAGCCCCTGGTCAAAAAGCGTGTTCATCTCCATCTACCACGGTCAACAATTGCTGAGCGTTGCTGTGACCGACAAACAACCCAATGGGTTGTCGGCAATTTATACCTTCTACGAACCCAACGAAGATCAGCGCAGCCTGGGTGTGTACAGCATTTTGCAACAAATTCAGCTATGTGCTGAGTGGCAGCTACCCTATCTGTATCTGGGTTACTGGGTTAAAGAATGCAGCAAAATGAGCTACAAAACCGACTATCGTCCCACCGAGCTATTTATCAACAACCGTTGGGTCAGGCTGGCTTAACCGGTCCTTAAATTACAGGGTTTTGCCTTTGTCCCGGCATTCGGGCAGAATGCGCGGCTGCATAAACAGGCGCTGGACGCATAAGGCTTAATGGCGAAAGAAGAACAGATTGAAATGGATGGTACCGTGGTCGACACTTTACCAAACACCATGTTTCGGGTTGAATTGGAAAACGGCCATGTGGTGACCGCCCACATCTCGGGGAAAATGCGCAAAAACTATATTCGCATTTTGACCGGAGACAAAGTTAAAGTCGAACTGACCCCCTACGATCTGTCAAAAGGCCGTATCACTTTTCGCATGTAAAATATTTCGCATGCAAGTTATTTCGCATGCAAGGTATTGCAGGTACAGGCTCATGCACCTGCCCGGTAACTGCACCGCACCACGTCAAAAATCTGCCTTCTAGGCCCGGCTCAGGCACCCACCGAATCTAAGACATTTATGCTGAGTTCACCATCCTCGACGGAGATTTTTACGATCCCGCCATGTTTGGAGAGTTCACCAAACAGCAGGTCTTCCGCCAATTGTTTCTTAATTTTATCCTGGATAAGCCGCTGCATGGGGCGGGCACCCATCTTTTCGTCATAACCTTCCCTGGCCAGCCAATCCCTCGCCAGTTCGTCAACCTCTAAAGTTACACGTTTGTCATCCAACTGGGCTTGCAGTTCGGTGAGGAACTTGTCCACCACCGTTTTCACCACATCTAAAGGCAGCGAGCCGAATTGAACAATGGCATCCAAACGGTTGCGGAATTCCGGGGTAAACATTCGCTTGATCACTTCCATGCCGTCGGTGGAATTGTCCTGTTCCGAAAAACCGATTGAAGGACGGTCCATTTCCTGTGCCCCGGCGTTAGTGGTCATGATGAGGACCACGTTGCGAAAATCTGCCTTGCGGCCATTGTTGTCCGTGAGGGTACCGTGATCCATAACCTGCAACAGGAGGTTAAACACCTCTGGATGCGCCTTTTCGATTTCGTCAAGCAGCACCACACAGTGCGGGTGCTTGGTCACCGCTTCGGTCAGCAAGCCACCCTGGTCAAAGCCCACGTATCCGGGCGGTGCGCCAATCAGCCGCGACACGGTATGCCGCCCCATATATTCGGACATGTCGTAGCGCAGCAACTCCACACCCATAATATTGGCCAACTGCCGAGATACTTCAGTTTTGCCCACGCCGGTGGGTCCGGCAAACAGGAAGCTGCCGATGGGTTTTTCACCGGACTTTAGTCCCGCCCGGGACATCTTGATGGCATTGGCCATCTGATCGATGGCTTCGTCCTGGCCAAAAACCACCATCTTCAGCTTTTGATCCAGGTCTTTCAAATCACGCTTGTCCGACGTAGACACCTGATTGGACGGGATGCGGGCAATTTTGGACACCACCAACTCAACGTCCGACTGGCCGATACTCTTCTTGCGGCGGCTCGCCGGCTGCAATTGTTGGGCAGCACCCGCTTCGTCAATCACATCAATGGCCTTGTCCGGCATAAAACGGTCGTTTATGTATTTGGCGGCTAATTCTGACGCCGCACGCAGAGCCTTGTCGGTATAACGTATGCCGTAGTGCTCTTCAAACCTGGACTTAAGCCCTTTGAGAATGCGGTAGGTATCCTCCACATCCGGCTCATTCACGTCGATTTTCTGAAAACGCCGGGACAGCGCCCGGTCCTTGTCAAAAATACCCCGGTACTCCTGATAGGTTGTAGAACCCATACAACGGATCTGCCCGGAGGTCAGCAAGGGTTTAAGCAGGTTGGATGCATCCATTACACCCCCGGATGCCGCACCCGCGCCGATGATGGTATGCACTTCATCAATAAACAAAATGGAGTTGTCTTTCTTTTTGAGCTCCGCCAGCACCGCCTTAAAGCGCTTTTCAAAATCGCCCCGATATTTGGTACCCGCCAGCAAGGCACCCAGGTCCAGGGCAAAAATTTCGCTGTCCGCCACCACTTCGGGCACCTGACCGTCAACAATGCGCTTGGCCAGGCCTTCGGCAATGGCGGTTTTACCCACGCCGGATTCGCCAACCAACAACGGATTGTTTTTGCGGCGGCGGCACAATACCTGTACCACCCGTTCCAATTCGTCGTCACGCCCAACAAGGGGGTCAACCCGCCCCGCCTTGGCCTCTTCATTTAAGTTTGTGGAGAACTGTTCCAGGGCGGACTTGGCGGCACCTTCCGCGCCACCCTCTTCATCCGTATCCGTAAGACTATCATCAGCATCTTCTTCCCCCGGGACCTTGCTGATACCGTGGGAGATATAGTTCACCACATCGATGCGGGCAATATTCTGCTGTTTTAGGAAATAGACCGCCTGGCTTTCCTGTTCGCTGAAGATCGCAACCAGGACGTTGGCTCCGGTGACTTCTTTGCGGCCAGAGGACTGCACATGAAAGACCGCCCGCTGCAGGACACGTTGAAATCCCAACGTCGGCTGTGTCTCGCGCTCACTGTCACCCGCCGGAATCAGCGGGGTGGTCGATTCGATGTACTCCTGCAAATCGGTTCGCAGCTTCTCGAAATTTGCACCAATGCGCTTTAACACATCCAAGGCAATATCATTGTCCAGCAAGGCCAATAGCAAATGTTCAACGGTCATAAATTCATGCCGTTTGCTTTTTGCGGTTTTAAACGCTTCGTTTAGGGTGGCTTCGAGGTCTTTACTTAACATTGAGTCTCCGGGACGTTAATCCGTCATTTCCACCGTGGACATGAGTGGATGATTGTTTTCCTGAGCATATAGATTCACAAGCTCGGATTTAGTTTCAGCAATATCGCGCGTAAAAATACCCACCGTCGCGGCACCTTGTGTGTGCACCGTCAACATGATCTGGGTGGCTTTTTCGCGATTCATTGCAAAAAACTTTTCCAATATATGAACCACAAACTCCATTGGCGTGTAGTCATCGTTCAGCAGAATGACCTTGTACATGGAAGGCCGCTTGAGCTCGGGCTCTACCGGGGCTTCCAATACCCCACCTTCATGGTCACTTTCTTCCGGATTGTCGCCGGAATCATCCTCGGCAAAGCGAATCTGCCGCATTTTATGTCCAATTTGGTGCTGCAATGGGACCACTTCCGGCCACCCTTGCGTTAAATATTGCTGCGTCATCTTAAGGGTAGTCCAACCTCAAGCATTGTCTCTTTCAAGCAATGTCTTGTTAATTCCTGTCCAAAAAAGGGCCGTAACGGCCTTTTCTTTAGTAAGCGCAATATTACCCGGTTTCGGTGGCTGCTGTCTTTTCGGGGCTGGTTTCTATCATGTTGTGGATAATAAGTGGGGGTGATAGGTCAGTATTCAACCCTTAAACAGCGCTCACAGGCCCAAAAAAGCGCCAGATCAGGGCCTTATTTTGTACCTCTCTGCCCCTTGACTCCACTACTAAATTTGACCAAAGTCCCCATATGGGGGCATAAGAAGTGTTAGATAACGCCGTGCCGACTAAAACCACAGCCCGTTGGGCTGTATTTAGCGACATAACAACAAAAAATTAGCTTTAACCATTCGGCTGAATTCCAACACATTCCTCGCTTAAGTACGGTATACCGTGAGACGCTGGCAACGCATTGGCGTGATCAGCACACAAACCCTGTTCAGGTGGCCCTGAATGAGGTGTGTTACCTCCACGAGACCATAGGCGTAAGCCTATAGGCCTTAGTGAGACCAAGCGGTAAACCGGAAATGGCAAAGCAGGTTCTTATTGCGCGCCTCTTTGAAGTAGTTGCTTGGGAGGGCAAAAAGAGATGACCATCGGGAAAGTCAAATGGTTCAACAACGCCAAAGGATATGGCTTCATACTGCCGGAGGGTGGTGGCGAAGATTTATTCGCACACTATTCTGCAATAGAAATGGAAGGCTACAAAACACTAAAAGCCGGACAAACCGTAACCTTCGATATTGTTGAAGGCCCCAAGGGCCTGCATGCGGTGAATATCCAGGAAAGCGGCGAACACGAGGATGGGTCTGAGTTGGGCGTATCCGTTGAGTTCGAAGATGGTGGCGATAAACAAGAAGACAATTCCCCACCCCAGGACGCTTCATCCGCATAAACTCCACCCGGATAAAAGATTGTACTTTTTGTGCATAAAAAACGGGCTTAACGCCCGTTTTTTTTGAGCATCTCCAGGACGCCTACATCGCGTCAATCATGGCCTGACCAAACTCGGAACACTTCAACAGGGTTGCCCCTTCCATTAAGCGTTCAAAGTCATAGGTGACGGTGCCATTGGAAATGGCACCTTCGGTACCTTTAATGACCAGATCAGCAGCCTCGCGCCAGCCCATATGGCGCAGCATCATTTCCGCTGACAGAATCAAAGAACCCGGGTTCACTTTGTCTTGACCGGCATACTTCGGGGCGGTGCCGTGGGTGGCCTCAAACAGTGCAATGGTGTCACCGATGTTGGCGCCGGGGGCAATGCCAATACCACCCACCTGGGCAGCCAAGGCATCAGACAAATAGTCCCCATTCAGATTCATGGTGGCGATCACATCGTACTCATCGGGACGGGTGAGCACCTGCTGCAACATCGCATCCGCAATAACATCTTTGATAATGATTTGCTTGCCGGTATTTGGATTAGTCAGTTCGTGCCAGGGGCCACCATCTAATGGGGTTGCACCAAACTCATTGGCCGCCAGTTCGTATCCCCAATCTTTAAAGGCACCTTCGGTAAATTTCATGATGTTGCCTTTGTGCACAAAGGTCAGCGAGTCACGGTCTTCATCAATACAATACTGGAGTGCTTTGCGAATCAAACGCTGGCTGCCTTCCACCGATATAGGCTTGATGCCAATGCCACAGTGTTGGGGAAAGCGGATCTTGCTCACCCCCATGTCGTTCTGCAGAAAATCCAGCATCTTCTGCGAACCTTCGGAGTCAGCCTCCCACTCAACACCGGCGTAAATGTCTTCCGTATTTTCCCGGAAAATCACCATATCGGTTTTTTCCGGAGCCACCACGGGACTGGGCACACCCGTAAACCAGCGCACCGGCCGCTGGCAGACATATAAGTCCAACTCCTGCCGCAAAGCCACGTTAAGCGAGCGGATACCACCGCCGACCGGCGTAGTCATCGGTCCCTTGATGCCGACGATAAACTCCTCCATGGCCGTGAGGGTTTCCTTGGGCAACCACTCATCTTCACCATATACTTCAAGGCTCTTCTCACCGGAATAGATCTCCATCCAGTGAATTTTGCGTTCCCCGCCATATGCCTTTTCTACCGCAGCATCAACTACGTCGATCATTACCGGTGTGATATCCACACCAATTCCGTCGCCTTCGATAAAGGGAATAATGGGGTTATTTGGAATGTTTAAAGAATTGTCATCGTTGACGGTAATCTTCTCGCCGTCAGCAGGCACGTTAATGTGCAAGTAAGCCATTGAGGTCTCCTGAATGTGCAGGCATGGTGAAAAAGCGCCGGATTATAGCACCGGCAATGTTAAAAATGTGCCCTTATGCAAGGGCAAACTCTGTCGAATTATGACTTTTGCCGCCAGGCACGGGCACGCGACTGATCTTCATCAGTCGATTGCACCCAGGTTGCCTGGCCCTGTGCAACTTCACGCTTCCAGAATACGGCATCAGTTTTCAGATAATCCATAATGTATTCCGCAGCGGCAAAAGCGGCGTTTCGATGTGCCGAAGCAACCGCAACCAGCACAATCTGTTCACCGGGAGCCATGGTGCCTACACGGTGAATCACCCGGCAATTCAGTATGGGCCACTGGGCCTCGGCTTTATCCAATATCTTACTGATACTCGCCTCGGTCATACCCGGATAGTGTTCCAGGGTCAGCGTATCCACTTCACCCTGACTGGCAACGGCGTTGCGGTCTCGAACCAGGCCCACAAATGTGACCACGGCGCCAACATTAGTAGCAACCACTGCCGGCGCGCTGTGTGGGATACTGCACATGGCGCGATACACCGCATCCTGGCTGAAGTCTTCAACTTGAATAGTTACCCGTGGATCAGGCTGTGCCGGTTCAGTCAAGCTAACCTCCCGTTACCGGGGGTAAAAAAGCCACTTCGTCACCCGGTGAAAACACACAGTCCTCCCCCTCCAGCAAATTATGGTTTACGGCAATACGCACATTTTCTGCCCGTAAGTGTGCCATGCCGTCCACGGACAGTGTGTCTGCCAACGCCTGCATTAAGCCGGAGAGATTTTTTGCCTTCACTTCCAGTTCGCTCATGCCAATCTGTTCGCGCAGCGAAGCAAAAAAGAGCACCTTTATCGCAACCATGGTCATTCCGCCCCTGCACCAGCACGGACGTAGGTACCACTCTTACCGCCCTCTTTCCGGAGCAGACACACCTCACCAATGGTTATTTCTTTGTCAATGGCCTTACACATATCGTAGATGGTTAAACCGGCAACGCTGGCCGCCGTCAGCGCCTCCATTTCCACCCCGGTTTTTCCCGTTACCCGACATTCGGCCAGTACCTTTAACTGATTGTTGGACAGCACGGAAAAATCGATTGTCACCTTCGTCAGCGGCAGGGGGTGGCACAGCGGGATGAGATCCGCACACTTTTTTGCCCCCTGAATTCCCGCCACGCGGGCTACCGCCAACACCTCACCCTTGGCCAGCTTATTTTGCCGGATGGCCGCCATGGTTTCCGGCGCCATGGTCAACACAGCCTGGGCCAGGGCCACTCGGGACGACTCCGCTTTAGCGGACACGTCAACCATATTTGCCTCACCTGCGGCGTTGATGTGGGTTAATCCCGAGTCATCATCTGTTGATGGCACTGCCATGTGGTCTCCAGCCCGGTTACGGTGTTGTGAATCTTGGTTGTTTTACCATTTTAATCGTATTAGCGTCGAAGAGTGTTAGAATATTCCGCTTAATTCTTCCGCTTAAGCCGCATCAAATTGTCTGACACCCTACCGGATAGCTACCCCCCTCTACCCGTCCCAGGTCAATCTGCCACGGTCATCGTGGGTATGTCCGGTGGTGTGGACTCCTCTGTTGCCGCCCATCTTCTCCTGGAAGCCGGTTACCGGGTCGAAGGCTTGTTCATGAAAAACTGGGAAGAAGACGACGGCACCGAGTATTGTACCGCTATCCAGGACCTGGAAGATGCCCAGCGGGTCTGTGATGCCCTCCATATCAAATTACATACCGCAAATTTTGCTTACGAATACTGGGACAATGTATTTGCAGACTTTCTGGCCCAGTACCAGGCAAATCATACCCCCAACCCGGATGTGCTGTGTAATCGCGAAATTAAATTCAAACAATTTGCCGACTATGCCGGGCATCTGGGCGCAGACTATATTGCCACCGGCCACTACGCGCGTATCCGTCACCATAATGATCGTGGTCCAAACCATCGTATTGAGTTGCTTAAGGGCCGGGATACCAACAAAGATCAAACTTACTTTCTGCAAGCGGTGGCATGCCATCAGTTCCACAATGCCCTGTTTCCGCTGGGGGAGTGGTTAAAAGATGATGTACGCCGCCTGGCCAGCCGGTTGGGCTTGCACAACCACGCCAGAAAGGACAGTACCGGAATCTGCTTTATCGGCGAGCGGCGTTTTGCTGACTTTTTGCAGCAATATATCAACGACAAACCCGGCCCCATTCTCGACACTGCCGGGCGCCGGCTGGGCCATCACCGGGGTCTGCACCAGTTTACCCTGGGACAGCGTCAGGGCATCAACCTGGGTGGTGTAAGCGGCCGGCGGGAAGCCCCCTGGTACGTGGTGGACAAACTGGCCGGGCAGAATACGCTGGTGGTCAGCCAGGACCACCGGGTGCTTGAAGCCACCTGGCTGCGGGCCGCACAACCCAATTGGCTGGCGCCGGTTGAATTTCCCAGGCGCTGCGGGGCTAAAATACGCTATCGCCAGGACGATCAAGCCTGCACCGTTAAACCCGCAGCGGACGGCAGTCTGCTGGTGTGCTTCGAACAACCCCAAAGAGCCATTACACCGGGCCAGTTTGTAGCCTTCTATGACGGCGACCGGCTGCTGGGCGGGGCACAAATTGTAACCAGTGGACAAGCTGATTTGGCCACTCCACTTGACCCAATCCGGCCAGTTCAGGCGCTGGCCGGCCAGACCACGGACAAATGACATGAGCAACCTTGACCCATTAACCGCCATTGGTGCCGCGGACGGCAGATATCGAAACAAAACGGTTGGTCTGGAGCAAATCGTGAGCGAATTTGGGCTCATCAAGTATCGTGTGCGGGTTGAATGCGAGTGGTTTCTGTTCTTGAGCGAACTTGACGCGATTGCTGAACTACCTCCGCTGTCGAACGACGCAAAACAACACGTTAACGGCATTGCCCAACAATTCAGCATCGCTGATGCTGCCCGTGTTAAAGAATTCGAAAACACTACCAACCACGACGTCAAAGCTGTTGAGTACTTTGTCAAGGAAAGCATGACAGCGCATGCTGAATTAAAACCGTTATTGGAGTGGGTGCACTTTGGCTGCACCTCGGAAGACATCAACAACACCGCGTATGCCTTGATGGTGCGCGATGCCCGGGAAAAAACGTTACACCCCGTGATGCTGTCCCTGATTGATATCCTCAACGAAATGGCCGGCACCCACGCCAGCCTTGGCATGTTGTCCCGCACCCATGGACAGACCGCTTCACCCACTACCCTGGGCAAAGAACTGAAAAATGTCAGCGCGCGCCTGCAACGGCAGTTGGATCAGCTATTGGGGGTTGAGATTCTGGGCAAGTTCAACGGGGCGGTTGGTAACTTTAACGCTCACCTGAGCGCCTACCCCAAGGTGGATTGGATATCGGCGAGCGCCGAGTTTATTCAGCGGCTCGGCTTAACCAATAACCCGTGGACTACTCAAATAGAACCCCACGACTATCTGGCGGAATTTTTCCATGTTTTGCTGCGCTTCAATAACATACTGTTGGATTTTGACCGGGATATCTGGGCCTATATTTCCATCAACTATTTCCGGCAAAAGAAGGTTGAAGGCGAAACCGGCTCTTCCACCATGCCGCACAAGGTTAATCCCATCGACTTTGAAAATTCGGAGGGCAATGTGGGTATTGCCAACGCCCTGCTGAGCCACATGGCGGATAAGCTGCCGGTGTCGCGCTGGCAACGGGATCTTTCCGATTCCACTGTGTTGCGCAATATCGGCACGGCTTTGGCACACTGTGTTATCGCCTACAACGCCACACTTAAGGGACTTTCCCGGTTGGAAGTAAACCGGGAAACAATTTCTGCGGACCTGGACAATAGTTGGGAGGTTCTGGCAGAGCCGGTGCAAACCGTCATGCGCAAATACGGTATGCAGGAACCCTACGAAAAACTCAAGGCCGCAACCCGGGGTGAGGTGATCAGCCAGGCGCTGTTCGCCAAGATTCTCAACGACCTGGAACTGCCCGAGGCTGCGCTTGCGGAATTGGCGGAGCTTACCCCGCAAAAATATATTGGCGCGGCGGTCGAACTGGCCCGTAAAAGCTGAGCATGGCGATTCCCGTGCACGTCATCCCAGCCGCCTGGGAAGAACACCAGGCGGTCCTCAGGCAAATTCGCGAGATTGTCTTTATTGCCGGACAGCAGGTACCCAGGGAAATTGAGTGGGATGGATTGGACGAAACCAGCCAGCACTTTTTGGCTGTTAACGAACTGGGTGAATATATCGGTTGCGCTCGCCTGCTGGATAGCGGCCAGATTGGCCGCATGGCTGTGCTGGAAGCGCACCGGGGTTTGGGCGTGGGTGGTCTGTTGCTCAAAGCGGTGGTAGACGCCGCCGGACAACAAGGTTTTGAACGCCTGTTTCTTCACGCTCAGGCTTATGCTGAAGCGTTTTACCGCAAAGGGGGATTTGTCTTGTGCGGTGATCCTTTTGAGGAGGCCGGTATTACCCATGTGCCGATGGAACTGAAACTGCCGCTCAACTTTGTGCCCGCACTGTCCCCGGAAGAACCCAGACCAGCCCCCAACGTTATTCCTCAGGTGCCGGCGGATCGCCCATCGGCTTCGCCCACCCCTTTTTCCGGTCTGACCGACCTGCTGAGCCAATTGCGCGAGATAGCGGGCAGCGCACGGCGGCGGCTGTGTATACTGCATCCAAATCTGGATCAGGAGATATTCGAAGATGAGGGGTTGCTGACGATCTTGTCCGAACTGGCACGCAGCGCACCCCGGTCGGAGATTCAGATCATTGTTCTCGACACCAAGCTGATTGTGGATCGTGGTCACAAAGTGCTGGAGTTGGCACGCCGTCTGGACGAAAAGATCACTATTCGCCACTTGAGGGAGAGAGCCAACCTGGACACATCCGCCTTTGTCTGTGCAGATATGGAAGGTTATTGGATGTTACCCAACTGGCAACAGTTTGATGGGATGAGTGACGTTAACAATCCGGTGATGTGTAATCGCTTGTTAGAAGCTTTCAAACACGCCTGGGAGAAGAGTGTTGACGATCCGGAGCTGCGGATTATTCACATCTAGTTCATTTCCGCAAATACTTGTCTTTTGCGCCGGCCTGGTCAATCAACCGCTGCCATCAGCGCCTTAAGATCCGCGTAATTCGCCGCCCTGGGATATTGCGGAAACTGCTCACAGACATTATCCGGCGCCTGAAAAAAGAAGCCATGATCCGCCTCTTCGAGCATGGTCACATCGTTAAAGGAGTCCCCCGCCGCAAATACCCGGTAGCGCAGGGCGTGAAACGCCTGCACAGAGCAACGCTTAGGATCCGGCTGGCGAATAATGTAATCAACAATACGGTCGTTTTCGATGGCCAGCTTGTGGCACAGCAGCAAGGGATGTCCCAGTTTTTGCATTAAGGGTGCGGCAAAGTCGTAAAAGGTGTCGGAGATAATGGCCACCTGGAAGCGTTCACGCGCCCAATTGAGAAAATCCAGGGCACCGTCCAGCGGACTGAGTTTGTTGATTTCGGTCCGAATCTGGCTCATGGTGATATCGTGTTCAGCCAGAATGTCCAATCTGTGGCGCATCAGATCGTCGTATACCGGGATGTCTCGGGTGGTTTTTTGTAAACCCTCAATGCCGGTGGCGGCCGCAACCGCCTGCCATACCTCGGGCACCAAAACACCTTCCAAGTCCAAACAAAGTACGTCCACTGGGTCTCCTGAATTTATGGGTTTGCGCGGCTGATCATTTAACCGGCAGTTCTATATCTTCAAACAAGGCGGCGCGCTCCTTGCTGGTGGCACAGGCGGCGGCAGCCTGCACCACTTCTTCGGTCAAATGAGGGGCAAAGGCTTCGATAAAATCCAGCATAAAGCGGCGCAAAAACGTGCCCTTGCGAAAGCCGATGTGAGTCACACTGCTTTCAAACAAGTGTGCGGCATCAATGGCCACCAGGTCCGTATCCTGGTCCTTGTCATGGGCCATGTGTGCAATGATGCCTACACCAAGTCCTAATCTGACGTAGGTTTTGATCACATCGGTATCGGTAGCCGTAAACACGACGTTGGGACTCAACCCCGCGCCACGAAATGCATCGTCCAGCTTGCTCCGCCCGGTAAAACCAAATACATAGGTCACAATGGGGTGCTCGGTTACCGCCTCCAGGGTTAACGGCCCAGCTTCGCTGAGCGCGGCTAGAGGATGACCCACTGGAACGACAACAGCCCGGTTCCACCGATAACAGGGCATCATGACCAGATCTTGAAACAACTCCAACCCTTCAGTGGCAATGGCAAAGTCCGCATCTCCAGACACCGCCAGTTCCGAAATTTGTTCCGGAGAACCCTGGTTCATGTGCAGGGATACCCCGGGATAGGTCTTGCGAAAATTGTTGATAATACCCGGCAGGGCGTATCGCGCCTGGGTATGGGTGGTGGCAATGGTCAGGCTGCCCTCCTTTTCATTGGAGTACTCCTGAGCCACCTGCTTAATGGCACCAACTTCCCGCAAGATTTCCCCGGCCATGGCAATGATGACCTCCCCCACCTGAGTGACGTGGGTCAGGTGCTTGCCGCTGCGCGCAAATATTTCCACATCCAGCTCGTCCTCAAGCAGACGAATTTGCTTGCTGATGCCGGGCTGGGAAGTAAACAGGCTCTGGGCAGTGGCAGAGACGTTCAGATCATGATGAGCGACTTCCCAGATATAGCGAAGCTGTTGCAGTTTCATGTGTGTACCTGTGGGCACCAATGGTCAGCAGTAATAATGCTTGGTTATAAAAAACAAAGCCAGCATAACTTTTGGAATATGCTACGGGTTGCCCTCACCTTGATTGGCGATACCGTGGGGGACGTGCCCGGTGGCCACATGGTCCGCGGCGCGCTCGCAATGACCCGGCTGGTCATCGAAAAAGATATCTGCGCCAAAACCCCGTAAAAATTCGGTTTTGTCCATACCACCCAAAAACAATGACTCGTCCAGGCGAATATCCCAATCGCGCAGGGTGCGTATAACCCGCTCGTGCGCGGGCGCGCCCCGGGCTGTAACCAGCGCGCTGCGAATGGGGCTTTTACCTTCCGGGAATTCCTGCTGCAGCCGGTGCAGGGCGGCCAAAAAAGCTTTGAAGGGACCGCCGCCGAGGGGTTGCTGAGCCTGGTCCTGTTCCGACTCGCTGAAGGCTACAAGGCCCCGGTCCTGATAAACCCGTTCAGCTTCGTCAGAAAACAGCACCGAGTCGCCATCAAAGGCCAGGCGCAGAATGTCATCATTTGAACTTGCGTTTTTGTAGCGCCCCAGCAGCATGGCCGCGGCGATGTTTTGTTCCAATGCCTGACTCACATCTTCGGCAAAGGTGGACAGGAACAGATCGCAGCCAAAGGCACTGATATAGCGGTAAGGCGACTGTCCGCCGCAAAAGGCAGCCCGGGTAATATCCAGATCATAAGCGCTGATGGAATTAAATACCCTCAGCCCCGTGTCTGCGGAGTTGCGCGACAAGAGCACAACTTCTACTAGAGGTTTTCCAACTAATTTATTGATATTTAGGAGCTTTTCGACGAGAACATAGCCTTCTCCAGGCTCCAGGCGGCGGTCTTCGTGAGCAATCTGATAACGCCGGTACGCCTCCAGCCCCTGCTCTTCGAAAATGGTATTGGATTCGGACAGATCAAACAGAGCAGTGGAAGAAATAGCAACGCTGAGCAGTCTGCCTTCTTTCACGCATCCAGGTCCGGAATGAGTTCGCTTTCAATCTTGTTGATCATATCCTTGAGTTTTAGTTTTCGCTGTTTCAGGCGTTGAATGCGCATACTGTCATGATGCCGGCTTTCGATCATGTGTTTGATGACCACGTCCAGGTCCCGGTGCTCCACCCGCAGTTCATCAAGCCAGCCTTGTAATTCTGTTTGGTCCAATGCTCATCATTTTCGGAAAATTCCGTGGCATGATAAGGCCTTGTGCCTAAAGTGTAAGCTAAATTTGAAACTTCTTGCCGTCATCATTGGTATTCTGACCGTGGCCGGTCTATATCGCCTCTTCCGCAGCCGGGCCATGCCGTCCCCACCTCCGGCAACCCGGACACCGCTGATGTCGCCCCAGGAAGCCTGTGCCATACTGGGCTTGACCTACCCGGCAGAAACCCAAGCGGTCATCGACGCCCACCGCAAATTGATGCAAAAAGTACACCCCGACAAAGGCGGCAGTGCCCACCTGGCCCAGCAGCTCAACGAAGCCAAACGCGTCCTCCTCACCCACACCCCCTAACCGCTAACGATGGGGTCAGACCCCAACGTAAGCGGTTTGCCGGATCTGCTAACACTGGGGTCTGACCCCAACGTAAGCGGTTTTTGTGAAGATTGGGGATTGGCGCACACAAGCGCAGCCAGCGTCGGATTATGCTCGGGTCATGGCTAATTTTGCGCTTGCAGAAAGACGTCGCAAGGCACGATTTTCCACCGACAGCTTGGTTGTCGCGGTTCGGCGCAAGGGAACCATCAACAAGCTGATTGGAGTGGCAATTAATTTTAATCGCCATGGTGTCGCGATTGTCCTGGATCAACCCTTACCCAAAGAATGTACGGTATTTTTGTCCCTGCTCAGTGGCGATACCGAGGTGGACAACGTGATTGGCGTGGTCCACAACTGCATTGCCCAAGACAACGGCTACCGGTGCGGTATCCAATTCAGGACTCAGTCCAGCATGCAGTTCGATCAGGAGTTTGTGGAGGGCCGCTTGCGGCTTTTGGAGTCGCGCTTTCGACTATGTGGTGAGCTGAGTGCTACTGACTTTGCATCAGAACCTGAGCTTCGTCTTCCAACGCGGTGAGTCTTTTTACCCAGTTGTCCAACAGCAAAAATTCTTCATCATTAACGGCAAAAGATTCGCTGATCTGCTTTAACAGACACTCTTCTTCAATTTCAAAGGCGCCATCCGCATAGCTCAGTTTCAGCAGATTTAATAAGGCGATGATACGAGACCGGCGACTGTCGAATATTTCGCCGATACCTTCCAATTCCATGTATTCCAACTCGTCGGTGCCACTAAGGTCCATTTCACGACGAAATTCGTTCATCATGCCTTCTTCATTAGGGTCCAACAATCCATCAGACACCACCACATTGTGCGCCAGGCGCATCAAGGCGAGACGTTGTTCGTCCCTAAGGGCAGACAGCCACACGCAAAAAATCCCCGGCTAGGCGCCAAGCACGGCTGCAGCGTTTTGCAAAAAACTCGCAATCATGATGATGACAGACAGCCACCCTGCGCCAATAAACGCTTTCATGATCCAGCTTTGATCAAAAAAATCTTCTATCAAGTGCCACATGCCTTGGGCTTTCCTTCTTCTGGTTTAATCGACCCCTGGTTTGATCGACCTTTTGATGTCTTCTAATGATGTCTTCTAATGACGTCTTCCAACGATGCTTTCCAATAGGCCTAAGGTCTCTCCGTATGACCAACCTGCCTTAGCAAGCGCATTTTAGCCGACAAAGAGCGTATCTCCAACCAGTTCACCAAACAGATCATGATCGTCATGAGATTTAATCTTCACCCAGACAAAGTCACCCGGACGCACAGAGCTGTGGTTGTGGTCCTCAACCCCCACCTGAACTACCCCATCAATCTCCGGGGCATCGTACTGGGAACGGCCCACCAGGCTTATACCCGCCCGGTCAGCGTTCACCTCGTCCACCAACACCCGGAGCGTGGTGTTCACGTGCCGATCAAGACGGGCCTTGCTGATTTGCGCCTGCACCTCGTAGACCATTTCCTGGCGATCCAACTTGTCCCCCTCATCCACCGCTTCCGGTAATTCGTTAGCTTGAGCACCGGCCACGGCGGAATAGGTAAAACACCCCACCCGGTCCAACTGCGCTGCTTCCAGAAAATCCAGAAGCCGGCCTACGTCCTCTTCAGTTTCCCCAGGAAAACCCACAATAAAGGTGCTGCGAATGGCGATGTCCGGGCAAATTTCCCGCCACCGCCCGATTCGGGTCAGAGCTTTTTCCGCTGCCGCCGGCCGGCGCATGGCGCGCAAAATATCCGGCGACGCATGTTGCAGCGGCATATCCAGATAGGGCAACAACCCGCCCTGGGCCATCAGCGGGACCAGCCGGTCAACATGCGGATAAGGATAGACATAATGCAGCCGGACCCACGGCGCAATGTCCCCTAAATGCTCACACAGGGTTTGCAGGCGCGTGCTGAGTCGACGACCTTCGAAACTATCTTCCGCATACCCCAGATCAACCCCATACGCGGACAAGTCCTGAGCAACAACCAACAGTTCTTTTGCGCCATCAGCAACCAATTGTTGCGCTTCCCGCAAAACTTCTCCAATTGGCCGGGAACGTAACTTCCCACGCATGTCGGGAATTATGCAAAAACTGCAACTGTGATTGCAGCCTTCGGAAATTTTCAGATACGCATAGTGCGCGGGCGTAAGCCGGGTGCGCACCTCTGTCGGCAAATATTCGGTGGGTTGCGGCGGAATAAACTGACCCACCGCTGACACCACCGGTTGCACCTGGGCGGGACCGCTGACAAATTTTAAGCTTGGGAAACGGGCCTTGAGCTGTTCAGCATCCGCCCCCAGGCAGCCGGTCACCACCACTTCCTGGTTGCGGGCCAGTGCCTGTTCGATGGCGTCATAACTCTCGGCCTTGGCATGGTCGATAAAGCCACAGGTATTAATCACTGCCACCGTTGCCTCGGTATTCTCATCAACAATTTCATAACCCTGGTGCAGCAGATCCGTGACAATATGTTCAGAGTCTACTAACGCCTTGGGACAGCCCAGGCTGACAAAACTAATGCGCCGCTGGTTGTTCAAGTATGCAAGCCTTCGTGATTGGTATCGCATACAATAACCCGGTGAGTAGATTTTTTGCTAATTTCCCGCAGGCGTTAATGTCCATCAGCGCCACCCACATCCTGATTACACCTAACGAACGGTTGGCCCGGGAACTGCGCGCCGCCCACGATGAGTTGCACCGCCAAAGCGGCAGGCGTAGCTGGGCCACCCTGACAGCCATGAGTGTCGAGCAGTTTTTTCGCCGGGAGTGGCTGCGCATGCAGGACCTTGGGCATGCCGACAAAGAAATTGTGCCGCAGGCGTTGCTCAGCCAGCTTGCCTGGCAGTTCAGGCCGGATCCCGCGCTGAGCAATGCGGCCATGACAGACTTCCTGGATGCCTGGCATACTATCCACCGCTTCCACATAGATTTGCATCATCCCCTTTATCAACAGCCGCGGCTCACACCTTTTGCCGCCTGGTTCCGCGCGGTAAAAGACGCCCTGCCCGGCCACTACATACCGGCAGAGGACATTCCAAGTGCACTACTTGCCCTGGGCATACCTTCTTCCCGGCCCCTGTTCCTGGACCACATCGACCAGCTTTCAGCCAATGAGCTCAGCTATTTTCGCCAAGCAGCACAACACACCGAGGTAGTGCAGCGCCAATCACCTAATACCCAGCTTCCGGCTTGGCACCAGGGTGATGGCACCGGCACCCCAGTCGAGCATCCGGAAACCACCCTCACCCCTTGCCTGGACCTGAGGGAAGAGATCAGCCATGCCGCCAGTTGGGCTGCCCGGCAAAAAGCAAAACAACCCGATGCCGCCATCGGCATCGTGGTGCCTAAGCTCGCGCAAAACTATGACCTGGTCAAAAGGGCTTGCGGGGCAATTTTGGACCCGGCCAACGGCAGCCAGAGCCCGGCTTTTGACATCAGTGCAGGACAGCCCCTGAGCAGCCACCCCGGGTGGCTTGAGGCTAAACTCATGCTGCAACTGGCCATCGAAGGTCTCCGCCAACCTCAGTTTGACACTTTGTTAGCGTCCAGGTTCTTGCAACTACCCGGCTGGCAAAGCTACCTGTCACCTCGGCGCCGCATCTACCTCAGTCAGCAAATGGGGCAACAGGTCGATCTGCCCGCCGTTTGCCGGATCTTACCCGGCCCGCTGTCCGAGCAACTCACGGCCTTGACCGAAAACTGGCCAAAGACCAATTCTTATGGGGGGTGGATTAACCACTTTGTGGCACTGCTGCACACCTGCGGCTGGCCCAATACCAGCCAGGCTGGATCTGCCCGTTTTCAAACGGTTCAAGCCATCCGTAATACCCTGGAAGAACTCACCGGCACCGCAGCCATCAGCAAACCCATCGCCGCGGACCTGGCCTTACGCTGGGTGGACTTCAGTCTGTCGCGGATTCAATTTGCGCCTGAGCGATCCCGTGCAGACATCCAGATTTTAGGCACCCTGGAAACCACCGGATTACAATTTTCTCACCTGTGGGTATGTGGGCTGGACGAAAACAGTTTTCCCGGCAAGCCCAATACCAATCCCTTTATCCCACCCGCAATTGCCGCCCAGTTTCAGGTGCCCATGGCGTCCAGCGCTCAGGCCCTGCAATTGGCGGAGCAACAGTTGCAACAGTGGCACAACAACAGCGGGCAACTGAAATTCAGCTTTACCCGCATCGAAGAAGACAGCCCTCAGGAACCCTGCGGCCTGCTTGACCGGTATCCCCGGCAACCATCCCAGGTATCCTCCACCCACCCCTATTGGTGCCCGGAGGTAAACAGCCAAAGAATCATCTATCAGGATAACCGGGGTACCCCGCTTTTGGGGGACACCCCGCTACAGCGGGAGACTGAAGCGGAAACTGAATCCGGGCTACCTGTTGCACCCGGGGGTGCCGGCCTGCTCAAAACCCAGGCCGAGTGTGGTTTTAAGGCTTACGCCACCTATCGGCTGAAACTGCGTCAACAACGCCCGGTCAGCGACCTGCCCGATGCGCTGCAACGCGGCATCATTCTGCATGATGTTTTTGAGCAACTGTTTAAGGCCTGCTCTAACTCAGCAGACTTAGCGCAGCTTTCCGGTGACGGCATACGGCAAATCTGCCGGACCACCTTGGCCCGTGCGGAATATAACCTGCCGGAACTATTCGTCCCCTACGAGGTGGAGCGCCTGACCCACCTGGTCAGCAAATGGCTCCACCTGGAAAAACAACGGGCTCCTTTCGAAGCCATTCACCTGGAACAGGAGTTTACCCTGACCCTGGGTAAGCTGAATCTCAGACTGCGCATTGACCGGATTGATCACAGCGCAGATCACCTGCTGGTGCTGGACTACAAAAGTGGCCGCGTGAGTGTGCAAAACAGCCGGGACCTGGCAAAACAAGAACCCCAACTCCCCCTCTACTGCCTGGTGGACGGTAATATTCGAGGGGTCTACTTTGCTGAGGTCAGGGAAGAAGGTGTACGTCTGTTGGGTGTCAGCGAAACCGGTAAACAGTTGCAAAGTCCAACCAAGATCTTCCAGGAGCAAGACTGGCCGGCCCTGGTCGAACATTGGCGCAGCGATCTGCTTGAACTTGCCGAAGAGGTCAGCACCGGTAAGGCAGAGGTTTCCCCATCCCCCCAAGTCTGTCGTTTTTGTCACCTGGCAAGCTTTTGCCGAATGAGACAAATGGCATGAACCCCAACATTCCGGACGCACAAGAGCGAGCCCAGGCGCTGAACACAGAAATCTCCTGTATTGTGCAAGCCCCGGCGGGATCCGGCAAAACCACTCTTCTGGCGCAACGTTACATTCACCTGTTAAGCCAGGTCCAGCGTCCCGAGGAAATTCTCGCCATCACCTTCACCAAAAAGGCGGCAGCAGAAATGCGGCACCGCATTATTCACCTGCTGCAACAACCCGGGGAAATTAACGAACAAGTTCGCCAACGCAGCAAAGCCCTGGACTGGCAGCTATTTGCAAATCCCAATGTACTCAAAATCCAAACCATCGACAGCTTTGCGCTAAACGTTGCCAGCCACACACCGACCCTGCGGGGAACCACAGGCAGCCGGGGTGGCATCGCCGTCAGCGTTCAACCTCAGATGTATTATGTAGAAGCCGTTGAGCGCTTTGTTGCCCAATTGATCGATCAGGGGCCCAACGCGCCCCTTGTTGCGGAATTTATCGCGTCACTGGACAACGATGTGACCAAAGTTCAGCGCCTGCTTTTGCAGATGCTGGCCAGTCGTGATCAGTGGCTTGGTGCCGTCACTGAAGTCGCCACCAATCGGGACCCCACCCTGCTGAGCAATCTACTCAACAAGACCATCAGCGCCCTGCAAACCGCCATTACCCAGCAGTTTTACCAATATCTGAACCGGACAGATATTGACCATATGCAACGCCTTGCCGATGCGGTGGGCTGCACGGAACACGTTCTCGATCTGATGCCGGTGCTGACCACCAAGAACGGCAAACTACGCAAGCGCATCACTGCCGCCGACGGCGTGGAAGACAAGGCATTAGCCCGGGAGCTTTCCGCATGGTTGGGGAACCTGCACGAGCGGGAGCTTGGGCCCGCTGCGGAAATTTGCGCAAAGCTGCCCCGGCTGATCGAAAACCCCAAGGATACGGAACTACTCACTCTGAGTTGTATCTGCCTGTCGCTGGCCATTATTGAGCTGGATCAAATTTTCAGCCAGCACAATCTCACCGATTTTACCGGCCTGCTGTTGCAGGCCAAGACTGCTCTGGTGGACAGCGACGGTCCCACAGATCTGGCACTTTATCTGGACACCAGGATCAATCACCTGCTCATCGACGAATTCCAGGATACCTCCCGCTCCCAGGCGGATTTTTTTGCCCAATTGGTCGAAGGCTGGCAGCCTAATTTAAATACGGTTTTTGTCGTCGGCGACCCCATGCAATCCATCTACCGTTTTCGTGATGCAGATGTTGCGGTATTTGCCGAAAGCCAGGCTAAGGGGTTTGGTCATATGCCCCTTCATTCCATTGTGCTATCCGCCAACTTCCGCTCAGCGCCACCTTTGGTAGACTGGTGTAATACGGTATTCGCTACATTGTTAGGCACTCAATCTTCACCGGAGTTAGGGCAGGTGCCCTTCAGCCCCGCCGTGGCCATGGTCGAAGCCGAAGCCCCGGGTGCTGAAGCTTTACACTTCGAGCACGAAGAGCACGAGGTCAGCCATATCCTTGAAAATTTAAAAAAATTGTTAGATAAGGATGCCGACTCGACCATCGCCATTTTGTGCCGGGTGCGCAACCACGTAGCCCCACTGCTGGCACAGATGCGTGCTCTGGGCATCAAGTTTCAAGCTACCGATATGGACGGTCTGGCACACAAAGCGATCGTCTCGGACCTGCAAGCTGTACACAAGGTGCTGTTAAGTCCCCATGATCAACTGGCGTGGATGAGTTTATTGCGCAGCCCCTTATTTGGACTGTCGTTGGAAACTCTGACCCGGCTGCAAACAGCAGGAGAATTTCCCGCGGCGCTGGATACCCGGGATGCAGCCCAGGCTCGCCTTGCCCAAGCCCTGCAATGGGCTCATACCCAACTGGACGAACTGACTTTACGTGAGGTTATGGAAGGTCTTTGGTGGCGCTGCGGCGGGCTTGCCGGATATGAGGATACCGAATACACCCAGGCAATCGCCTGGTTTGATCTGCTGGAAGACCTGGGGCCCCAGGCCTACGACCCGGCAGCAGTGGAGCTTGCGCTGACGGAACTTTATGAAATTGCCCTGGCCCCGGCGCGTATTCAGGTCATGACCATCCATAAAGCCAAGGGGCTGGAATTTGACCACGTCATTGTTCCTCATCTGGATCGTGCCAGCGCTGCTGACGAAGCCGAACTGCTGAGTTGGCGCCCCCACCCGGACGGATTGTTGATGGGCATTAAGGATGACGAAATTCATCGGTGGCTGCGCTACGAAGAGCAGCAACGCGCAAGAAACGAAGAAATGCGCCTGTTGTATGTCGCCTGCACCCGGGCCAGGCAAAGCCTGTTGTTAACCTATACCCGGCAGGGGGACCGCAAAGTGCGGGGTCCGGCCCGGCATATCAGCACATTTGCCCAGGCAGGTCCGCCCCAACCTCAGGACATTCAACAACAGGATCTGTTTAACAGTCTTCAGCTTGAGCGAATTCCCGAAGACTATCGATGGACACCGCCGCACATTGCCGCTGCGCAATCCACGGCCACCAACCCGTCCATCAAACCGATCGGCACACCGGACCTGATTGCAGGCCGCCTGGAGGTTGCCGTGGGAAACCTGGTGCATCGCTGCCTGGCCTGGTACACCCAGACTGAAGAGCCCCGGGTTCAGCAATGGCCCACCCTGTTACCACGTTGGGCGCGGCAACTGAATATCCCGCCGAATCTGCAAACCACCGCCATTAGCGCCGCCACGGAGCACATCCAACGCACTCTGGCAGACCCTACCGGTTTGTGGTTGCTCAGCAATCACCCGGAGGCGGCCAGCGAACTGGCATTAAGCGGAATCATGGATAACACGCTGCTGAATATTGTGGTGGACCGCTTATTCGTCACCGGTGGATATCGCTGGATTATCGACTACAAAACCGCAACCCCCGCCCGCTCAGAAGAAGCTGAGGCTGCATTCATCAACAATCAAGTGGCGCGTTACCGGCCCCAGCTTTTGCGTTACAAAACCCTTGTTGAGCCGTTGTCGGCGGAGCCGATTAAAACCGCACTGTACTTCACAGGCATCAGTCACCTTGAGGAGGTCCGCGATTAGAATCATGCGTTGCAATTTAAAAAGATGGGCGTACCATTCACGGTCATGCAACGAATTGATCAACAATTTATACCAGCGGTTTCAATACCAGCGGTTTCAATAAGAGACGCACGTACCTTTTTTGGCTGGCAAGGCTTTACCTATTTTGTAGCCTGAGCCCGCCTTTAGTTTAGTTAAAGGCAGCAACTGCCTTTAAGGATAAACCCCGTCGAGGCAGTAGCCCACGGGGT
>JANQMF010000138.1 GCA_028280225.1 Pseudomonadales bacterium
CCAGACTTTTTCCGCATACGATTGCCCGCAAATCAGCTCGAACAAATCCTTCAGCTAAAACCTATTGAACATTGGTAGGCCGCGTCGTTGACTGTTCCAGTCAACGGCGTTCTTCTTTGTAAAAAAGAAACATTTTCTCCGTACCGTCCCGCCCGGGAACTGACGCGTACGCATTGGTCAACAGTTGGTTGATGCTTCGTTGAGATAGTCTAAGGGATGAGGACTATATTGCCGGGCTGCAAAACTGTGCAAGGATATCGTCCGGTGAAAATTTGGCTGTCAAAACGAAACACGGGTACCAGGAGGGTGCCCGACTGGATACTTGTGTGTCTGCTTGTGTTGATGGTGTTGTTGAGCGGATTACCCGAGTACATTTGACCTTGGTCCGTTGGATAGCGCACAGCCTGATTAATTGCGTACACTTTGGGCCGTTTAGTTTTAATGGTTGCGAGGTTAAAGGTTATGTCCGGTGCACAAGATTATCAGCCACCCAGAGTTTGGACTTGGGACAAAGAAAGCGGTGGGCGGTTTGCAAATATCAATCGGCCCGTTTCGGGTTCAACCCACAAAAAGGAACTGCCGGTTGGGGAACATCCGCTGCAGTTGTACTCGTTAGCCACGCCCAATGGGGTGAAGGTCACTATTCTGCTGGAGGAACTGTTAGAGATAGGACGTGATGCGGAATACGACGCCTATCTGATTAACATTCAAGACGGCGATCAATTCGGCAGTGGGTTTGTGGAGATCAACCCAAACTCAAAAATTCCTGCACTGTTGGATAAAAGTACCAGCCCGCCAACCAGAGTATTCGAGTCCGGCGCCATCATGGTTTATCTGGCCGAAAAGTATGAGGGCTTCTTGCCTTCACAAACAGGTAAACGAGCGGAATGTTTGTCCTGGCTGTTCTGGCAGATGGGTAGCGCCCCCTACCTGGGAGGGGGATTTGGGCACTTTTATGCCTACGCTCCGGAAAAGTGGGAATACCCTATCAACCGATACACCATGGAAGTTAAACGGCAGCTTGATGTATTGGATAAAAATCTGGCGGACCGACAGTATTTGATTGGTAATGAGTATACCGTTGCGGACATAGCCAATTATGGGTGGTATGGCGCGGTCGTTCTGCACAATATTTACGAAGCGGAAGAATTTCTCGATGTGACCTCCTATGAGCATGTGGTGCGCTGGGCCACAGAAATTGAACAACGGCCGGCGGTTCAACGCGGCCGGCGGGTGAACAAGGTGTGGGGTGCTGAAGACGAGCAATTACCCGAGCGGCATAGCGCAGCCGACTTTGCAAGAGGTAGGTCAAGCTGAGGGGTTACGCTGTTTGGTCACATTTAGGGTTGCGTCACATTTGGGGAAAGAATGGCTTTCGTAACCAATTATTAACAGGGGCGGTATCGGAAGTTTTGCCTTGGCTGATGGTCAAACCTGGAACCAATCGAAATTACTTCATATATTCACGAATTCGTTGGATTCTCGTTGAGACGTGCCCAGCCAATTTCAGTTTAATGGATCTCGTCCCGGCCCCCTTAGGTCGGTGACCTTTTGAAGCGTGCCAGGTGGGTCACTCCCCACTTCTGGTCGCCTGGCACGCTTCTCCTCCTCTGCACACTATGCCATCCAGCATGCGCAAGGCTAAAAACACAGGTAAATTTTTGAGAGGCTTGGCCCGCAGCAATGCGGGTCTTTTTTATTGGGTTTTTAGTGGGTTTTGAACAGGGTCGGTTTGAGCCCGGGCCATGCAGTGTCCTGGGCCTGTTGCAGCTTTAAGCGTGTGCTTATAAACGTTTCGATTTCGTGTTGGGCTTCCGGTGTCAACCGGCGTAGTTTGGCCAGCAGTTCCAAGTTCCCTTGCAGTCGTCTTGTATGATTTGCTGCGCTTGAATTTGCTTTTTTGGAGAGGTTCAAGACCCCGCGCCTGGGCGTGGGATAAGTTAAAAGCCCTGCGGACCGATTCTACCGCCTTGCTTGAAACGTCCTAGCCGCAGCCATGTCTCCCCTACAAGTACTTGTTTCTTATATTTGCTTGTTCTTGATAAGTCCAATGGCTGGGATGTTCGAATGTTTGGACAGACATTGTGTGCAAACAACAGGATCGGTTGGAACTAGGTTATGGTTTCGTTGTTACTTTTTGATGGTCGCCCGTAACAATGCAACAAAATATCTCGAAACTCCGGTTTCGTCCTGCATCGAGGGCTCTGTGACATCCGCTCGCTCCCTGCTGTTGCTCAGCCCTCGGTGTGGACGTCTTGCTGAACTTGAGTTCCTGCTTTAACTAATCGACTTTGCCCGCTGTTTGACCGGTATCAATCCATCGATTTATCCATCTACCATTTACTCGCCACGGGGTTTAACCGTTTCGGTTAAACCCACTGATCATTGGATTGGCCGTCAGCTGAGCCACACCCGGCCCGTAGCGGATCCGCGGCAGTATTTGGGTTCCTTTGATCGGGTATTCAAGTTATATGGGTGGCCAGCATGTATCCGCCAAGGGTTCCGGCTCTTTAACATATGACGCGTGGTTATATGATGGGTCATCTTTGTTTAAGGCGGGGTTTAACGCGGGGTTTAAGACTCGATGATAAGTTAAGTTGTTGCCCAAGGTTGTATTGGGTTGTCCAAAACCATGTCCCAGGGGAAGTACTTTTGTTTCGTGTCGAGGCGTTTCGTGTTGAGGCGTTTCGTGTCGAGGCGTCCCGTGTCGAGGCGCCCTGTCTTTTGGCTCGGGTGCTTCTTTTTGCAGTCCTGATTGCAGTTCTGATTGCAGTCTTGAGCTGTGGACGTTTGGGTTGCGGTATATGGAATGCTTTTGTTGCAGGATAGGTTCGTACCCTAAAGCCTGCCTTTCGGATATGCCAAAGGCGTTACCCAATGCCTCGGCTGTTCCGCCGTCCATAATAAAGCGGTTGGGCGCATTGTGCATCATCTTGACCTCAGTGCTGGACAGCCCGGAGAAAAAGGCAATAGCCTCATAGTCGATTTGACGGGAAGATGGCGCGGGCCGGTTCCGTTGTTGGCCTGAGTCATACACAGGTGAGTGATTCGCCTGAGTGTACAATTGATAACGTTCTGCAATTTGTTCAATAACGGCGTCGAATGGAATCCGTGCCATGGCTGTCTCCGGTTGCCGGTCTTTTGCTCTCTTTTTTGCTCTTTTTTTTGTATTAAGCATTTGTATTAAGTATTTGTGTTAATGCGGTTGGGCTAGGTGGTTTATATTTGAGCGAATGACTTTCCAATGTGTGAGTCAGATTAGCTTATCCGCACCCCCGTTGTATCAACTAACCTTCAACGAAAGGGGCTAACGCCTTACATACGTTGACTAATATTCAACGAAATGAGATGTGCATATTCGCACTGCACATATGTATAGCGATTTGAATTGCTTGGTGCCACATAGCGGATATGATGGCAACAAATAAACTATGGGCTTGAGCTTTGGTGACTAGCCACGCGATTACAGATGTTATTCAGCAACTTGCTGCTCGAAACGGTTTGCTGCACCCTAACGGACGGGTGAATTGCAGTGCTTTTGGCCGGTTCTCAGATCTGCCTTCCACTACCGTGATGCGATTACTCAAGGCGGGCAGCTTTTCGTCACCGCGGGTCAACACGGTCCTGCATATCAGTCACGCGTTTGGCATTCGAGAAAGCCAGGTGCTGGGTTATGAACCCCTGGGTGAAGATGGTTATGTTGCAACCACCTCAAGGTATCGTGGAACGGCATCGGACAGGGATGTTCCACAGAAAATAGCTGCACAAAACGAAGCCCCACAACAAGCAGCCTCACAGCAGGAGGATCCTGACAACTATGATCAGGGTTCAATCCGGTTAGCCATTCCACCCCCAAGTACGGTTCGCTCCCCTCACCATGAAGATCAATTGGACTGGGCCACGGAGTCTGCGGAGGGCGGGGGGCATATGGTTCTGTCGGGGGTTGAACAGGCGATCATTTTGAATTTGCGCAGGTTGGAGGCCACGGCCCGACAGGAAGCTTTGAGTTTTATCGAATTCAAGATCAGAACCAGCGGCTAGGCATGCCCACAGCAGACGACGAAACGAACAAGGGACCGAACAGCAAAGGCCCGAACAGCAAAGGACCGAACAGCAAAGGACCGAACAGCAAAGGGCCAGACAAAGAACCGAACGAGGGAACGACTGAGGAAGCGACTGAAGAAGCGACTGAAGAAGCGAACAGGGCATCAAAAAAGGTATCGAAGGAAGAAACCCCGCAACTTAAACCGGATCTGGTTGCTCTTCGGGAGGGATTGGTTGAAGGCCATTTGATAGCAGCTTTAGGTGTTATTGAAGGGGCGTTACGGGTAACTTCCGGACTGGGGGTGAGCAGTGAAATCAGTCGGTCTCTGCATCGGTGTAGAACGTTGATACTGGAAGCGCAAGATGAGCACCTCTCAAGGGTAACTCAAAGGAAGTTGTCGGCGGTGATCAGGGCGCGGGATGTCCCGGATTCGCCGGGGTCAACAGATTCGCCAACAAACACTACAGCCACAAGGGCTGCAACAACAAACGCATCCAAAACGAAAGCTTTATCCGAAAAAGCTTCAGACTCAAAAGCTTCAACCGTAGATGCTTCAACAATGGGGGGCTCCGCCCTTAAGCCCTCAACCGTAAATAGCTTAGATAGAAAGGGTGAATGAAGTGGAGGATTCAGGTGGAAAGTGTCTGTAATGAGATGACTTCAACCCGGGGTTGTCAAACCGTTGTGATGGGTTTAAGTCCGCGCGGCAAAATGGGGTATTCCTGGAAAGGTCAATCGTTTTGGGTATCAAGTTGTTTTTGTTGGTGTGTTGGTGTCTTGCAATAGTCTGGATGGTCTTGTTTTTCGCCGTTGTACTGTTGCGTCAAAGTGTTCAAAAAAGGGGTTTGCAGGTGGCAGGTAACCACAGGAGGTGTGGACTTAAAAACTGTAGTGACAGCGACAGTTAAGAATGGGCGAAATGAGATTTTGATTAGCCCCCGTTGAGCTACGGTCATTTAAGAAGTGAGATTTTGGGATAAGTTTTACTTCAACGAAAAAGTGCTGGAGAGAAAATGAGATGTAAAATAATATTACAATTAAGTATCAACCGTTATATTTTAAAGAATATTTGATATGTTGGTTGAAATATCGATTAAACTTGGTTGTAATTAGGTTATGAATATGGAGCCACAAGCAGAAGTTGCAACACCATTAGGTTGCATTTCCGTTGGCGACGTGGTCGTCGATGTTGAGGGTTACTTTCTGCGGCGGGAGGATTCCATTGTCCGGCTGGAACCACGTTCGTGGGATGTGCTGCTCTACCTGCTGCGCAACCCTGGCCGTCTGATCAGCAAACAAGAGCTGGTTGATGAAGTTTGGCGCGGTGCCATTGTCAGTGATGCCGCGGTGAGCCAGGCGGTTTTGCGTGTACGTTCAGCATTGGGGGACTCTTCCAAGAGCCCGTCCTACGTCGAAACAGTGCCTCGCAAGGGGTATCGCTTTATTGCCCCTGTAGCGGCCGAAAAACCGGCCCCGCCGGAATCTCGCGCATCTGTGGTTCCACTGGTGGCCAGTTATCCCTTTGTTGCGCCGGATATTTCAGAAGGACTGATCGGGCGGCTGCGGGAAATTGGGCTTATGCTCAGATATTGGCGGCAGGTCACCCAGGGTAAACCCCACATCGTCATGGTTGAAGGTGAGGCGGGGATTGGCAAGTCCGAGTTGATCCGGGTTGTACTTGACCAGATCCGCTTTGATACCGCGGCAGATGGTTTGTTCAGCGCAAGAACTTTCTGTGCTGAACATATTGGCCCCGGCGAAGCGTACCTGCCGGTGTACGAATTGCTGTCACGTTTTGACCTTGGCCAAAGCGACATTAACGAAATGGCGCGGCAGGTAGCACCGTCGTGGTTTCAACCCATGGCAACAAATCTCAAGCGGCGGTTGGTTCCAGAATCTGCGGAATATGCCCTGAGTAATAGCCCCAAGGTTATGGAGATTGTATACCTGGTTCGAACGTTAAGCCGGGTCAAGCCCTGTGCCATTGTGGTTGAAGATGTGCACTGGGGGGATACCGCTTCGGTTGCTGTTCTTGAGTCCCTGATCGAAGCGTTGGGAGAGGGGGATCGGGTGATGATTATCCTGTCCTGCAGAAATGGCTCTGAAATGGCGTCGAACGAGCTGGTGCAGTCGTTTGCGCGTATGTCGGAAAGAGACAACTTCCATTCTGTGTCCCTGGAAACGCTACGCGAAGAAGAATCCCGCCTGTTAGTGAACAACAGACTGTCCAGGACCATGACCCATGAAGGCCTTAGTGAAGGCCGGGTTCAGTGTTTAAGGCGTCAGTTTGCGCGTATTGTCTGGCATTGGGCGGGAGGTAATCCTCTTTATGCCACGTCGCTGACGGATTACCTGGTCGAAAACCGTTTTAGCGAGTCCCTGGGTCAAGGATGGGTGAGTACTTTTGATCAAATTCCCCTGCCTTCTAATCTGGTTGAAGCCATTGAGATCAAGTGTGACACCTACTCGGTTATTCAACAGAACCTGCTCGCGTGCGCCAGCATTATTGGTCTGAAATTTACTTTGGAAGAACTGGCTGCGCTGGAAGATGTACATGGTTGTTCCCGGGAAAAGCTGGAGGTTTTCCTGCAACCGTTAGTGGATGCGCAGTTTTTAGTATGGACGCCCCAGATGCATCCAGGTGAGGGCCGGGGTTCAATCCGCTTTGCGCATGCGCTCTATCGCCAGGTGGTGTACGGCCGTGTGCCGGCGTCGGAAAGGCGGCATCTGCATCTGCGGATTGCTGAAATCATCGAAAGAGAGCACGGTGCCCGGCAGCATCAGTTTGCGGCCCTGGGCCGTCACTTTGCTGAAGCCGGATTAATTGACCGAGCCATTCCGTATCTGAAACTGACGGTCAAAAAGATGCGTCATCAAGGTGCGGAATCCCAGGCAATTCACTATTTGCAGAAAATACTTGATCTGCTGCCCCATATCTGTGATCCCCATGTGCGTGATGCGGAAGAGTTGTCTGCACGGGTGGATATGTTGGGCGCTTCGCTGGAAGTGAGCAGAGACTACGACCTGGTCAGCGAAGTATCCAGAATTCTCGAGCTCAATAACAGAATAAAGTCCACTGACCGTTCCTTTGCGCGCATGAGTTGTACGTTTAGAGCCATCTTCCTCGTTGCCCGCATGGATATTTCCAAACCGGTGGTTGATGTCATGAGCCGTTTGGCAGATGTGTCTGACCATCCCTGGGAGCGAATGGTGACGGAATTTGCCAAAGGCTGCTTGTTTCATATTCAAGGCCATATCGGTAAAAGTTCAGAAAAGTTCAATGTGGCGGAGCAGGCCTGGCAGCAGCTTAAACACTCGGTTGTTCAGGAGCCCGTATTTGGTTTGCGCTTGTACAGCGTTATGGCGTGGACCATGTTATTTGAGGACAAAGTTGAATCGGCGATAGCCTTGCTGAATCAAGTTTGCCACGATCAATCTTATATTGATCCAAGCGCGCGGATAACGGTTCTATATTCCAGGGCATCCATGAACATGTTGCTGGGCCGCCTCGAACAAATTGAAGACGACTTGTTTGTGGTCCAGAAGCTCAGTCAGGACTTGGATCAGCACAGCATGGCTTTTTCCTCTGAATTTTTGCGCTTCTGGCTGAATGTGCGTCGCGGTGAACCTGCTCCGGATGATCAGGAGATTGAACGCATGTGGTCGAATTACCGCCTGCAACCACATTTAACGCGACTGCCCATTGGTGCGCATGCCTTTGTGGACGGACTGATTGTTGCAGGTAAGTGCAATATGGCACTAAAGGTCATCGATGAACTCATCGAGGATCATGATCATGTGGGTTTCCATCGTGACCTGCCGGAGCTGCTACGTTTGCAGGTGACTGCCTTAAGCGGTCAGGGTGTGTTGCGGGATTCGATTGATATCACCCCGCGCGTTGGGGGAATGGGTAGCCAACGCGAAGAGGGTGGTTATGTATTTGACGGGGACGCGCGTAATAGCGCGCTGGCCCTGGCTGACCCGGTTGTCCCTGCTGGTTTAAGCAGCGATCCCGTGATGCTGGAAACAGAGCGTTCCGATGCTGACAATTGCCGGGATATTCTCCTGCGTGCCCAAAGTATCGCCGAGAAACAGGGTAATCTATTTTGGCTGCGACGAATTGAAGCGACAATGGCAAGGCTTAATTTTTAACCTGGAATGTTGTGCAATGGGTGCACGATCAGATGGGCTTCAGACGGTACGGGTTAAAGAAGGTACGGGTTAAGAGGTTAAGAGGTTAAGAGGTTAAGGATTAAAGACACGGCATAAAACCGGCTAGCGGTCTTTGGTCTGATGTTGAATTTGCCGGTTGATCCGGCGGGTAGAAACTGCGGTTAAAAAACGATCATATTGTGTGGTTAGCTCAACGACTGCCTTGGCAATGGGGTTGTTCTGGTCGTGATCATAATACAGTGCGGCAACCTTTGCCGCGGCCCTGAGTTCACCCAGGGCGGCCAGAAGGTGGCCTTCGATAAATATTTCAACCGACGCCTCGGCAACATCGTCAGCACGCTCGTCTGGTACAGTGGGTTGAACCTGTTGTAAGGAACTCATATCTACCGCCTTTCTGTAAGTTCTTGATGGTCTGTTAGTTCTTCATGGTTAGGTAATGGCTGTTTGCTTGCGGGCACTTCTTGCTTTTTACCTGTTTGTTTCTCGTTTACCTGTCTATTTCTCGTTTACTTGTTTATTTCTCGTTTACTTGTTTATTTCTCGTTTACTTGTCTATTTCTCCGGCTTATTCAGCCGGTTATTACCAGGTCCTTGTGCAAGGTGCTAGTTACAGATACGTAATTACAAGTGCGTAGTTACAAATGCGTATGCGCCCGCAGCCAGCTTGTATGCATCAAGGGGCAGTTTAGGCCTTTTCGATATCTAAGTATCAACCAAACTTCAACGAAGCAGAGTGTCGAATACACTTAAACCGGTTGAAATTAGGTTTGATTTCGGTTGGGACCTTGAGGGTGTGAACGTCAACAATAGGTACCAAGGTAAATTGGTAAACAAGGTAAACGAGGTAAATGCATCAAGATTGAGCTGCCTGGTTTAGGCAACAAAGTTTTCATGCCGTCTGAGCTTTAGATTTCCGCAGCCTGTGATTACGCAGCTAACCCGATCTTGCAGTTAATCCAATCATGCAAATAGACAGCCCCGACAAAAAGGCGTTAGAGCTCCCTTCCGCAAAGCTTAAAGTGGCTGATCTTTATCTGGATCTGTCAAAACAGGTGTTGTTTGCCGCAGATGGGACCATCAGAAGTATTGAACCCAGAGCATGGGATCTGCTGGTCTACTTTATTCGTTTTCCGGGAATGTTGCTTTCTAAAGATGATCTGCGGCGAGAGGTATGGGATGGGGTGGTGGTTGGTGATGCAGCCATCAGTCAGGCGGTATTGCGAATCCGCGCTGTGTTGGGTGATTCGTCCTCTTATCCAAAATATATCGAAACCATTCATCGCAGGGGTTATCGATTTATTGCTCCTATCACCTTTTTGAACGAGGGACTGTCGGATCTTGCGGATTTTGAAGCCTTGGCGCAGAGTTCAATCCAAGCGAATGTCAATCTGCGGGCGCAGACCGCTACCGCAGTGACGCTGGAAGATTTAGCAAGAAAAAATCTTCGTACACGTACAAAGGAACCGGATCATCCCTTGCCGGGCCAACGTGTTTCCGACAGTCACTCTGACGCTGAGGTTTTGCCGGGTAACAAGTCCGATCCACACGACGAGATCTTTCAAGCAGGCACAACCCGCTCACAAGCCCGCGAACCGGACAAGGTCTGGACACCAAACAAATCACTCGGAGTGGACGAGACTACGAGAACCGATGGAGCACAGCCGGACGAACAGCAAGGGGAACAAGAGGGAGAACAACAAAGAGACCAGCATAAAGAACCACAACAAAGAGAACCACAACAAAGAGAACCACAACAAAGAGAACCACAACAAAAAGAAGGGCAAAGAGAAGGGCAAAGAAAAACACAAAAAGAAGCACCGGGAAAAACCCCTGAGGTTGCTGTCCATGCCAACCCCGGTGAATTACCCAGCTATCCGGACCTGGGTGAGTTGCCACAGTTTTCCCGGGACGGTTCGCAACGACAGGCAGACGTAAGGGGAATGGAAGCGTCTCAGGCCCGGGAGGTTGGCAACACACAATACGATGATGGTCCATCGCGCGAGCGTTCGTCTGGAATACAATTTCCTACCGGTTTGCAAAACCCTAAATATCTGCGGGAAACCGACAGTGCCGGTGGTTCATCTGCCGGTTCCACCCAAGGTCCGACAGACCCTGCACATGGCGATCAGGCCCCGGAAAGTTGGACACCCAGCACACGAAGCACTGACTCACCAGGCGCGGCAGATGAGGCTGCTGCCATTACCGAATCTGGTCCAACCAGGAGCCTTGCTGACGGAGCAAATGCTGAAAACAAATACCCCGGCGATTCAAGTCCCGTTTGGGATCTGAAAAGCTGGAGCTTGGCGCGGCGTTCCGGCGGCGGGACGGATATTAGTGAGGGCCAATCCCAGGGTGTCAGAGGATCCATGAATAAACTGACAGCCGTTCCCGGCGCATCGGACCCAAGCGAGGACAAAGTTGATGGTCGGGTCGACGGTTTACCCATGTCTCGCCAGGGCCCAACAAGCAGTAGCCAAAACCGCTTTCGTGGGCGTAAAGAGCTTGTGGATCTGAAGGCGGGTTGGTCTGTTGCCCTGGCTGGTGGTTCGGAATATCTTTTTGTAAAGGGTGAGCGGGGCATTGGAAAGTCTGCTCTGGTTGATGAGTTCATGGATTGGGTTACCGGTCCCTCCCAGGCTACCGACCTTTATAAGGTTCGTGTGGCTTGCGTTGAGGAAGTAGGCCCGGACGCGGCTTATCTGCCTATTTTCCGGATATTGGAACAACTGTATTTGCAGGATCAATCGATTGTTGAAATTGGTGAGGAACATTCGGTGGGTTGGCTGCAGAGCTACTTTGCCGCCGCCAAGGGCACAACTTCAGATTATAAATTCTGGTCCAACGCGAGTTTATTCCGGCAGGCGGTAAAAGGTCTGGAGCAGATCAGTTTTAGAAAACCCTTGCTGATTATCATAGAAGATATGCAGTGGTGCGACGAGGCCAGCCTTGCCTTAATTGACTATGTGGTCCAGGCCCGGCGTTTGCGCCAGTTTTTGTTTTTGGGTACTTACCGGGGGGATCGGAAAAAGACAAGCGTCAAGGGGATTGACCTTGTTGCTAAACGGTTAGTGGCCCGTCAGTATTGTAAGGCCATCAGCGTAGCACCCCTCAGTCGGCCTGATGTTGAAAAAACCATCCGTGTGATCGCGCCGGATTTACAGACTAAACCCCACCTGGTTGACTTTGTCTGGCGGTGGACTCACGGCAATCCTCTATTTGTCCGAGCGTTGGTTGATCACCTCAAAAGTAAGGTGGTTTGGGCTTTTGGTGAAGACAATCCGGCATATCTTGCGGAAGCTGGGCTGCCTGCCGTATTGCGCGAAGCCGCACAAAGCACCTTGTCGGAACTGAGTACCCTCCAGCGCCTGCTGGTTGATATCGCATGTATACCCACCGATAACTTTTCCGTGAACTCGCTTCTTTATGTTCTGAACGAGCACACTGAAAAAGCCTGGACCCAAGCCCAGGCGGATACACCCCTGTTTGCCGATCATCAGGTGCGGCAGGGGGCAGCAGATACGCCTGCATGGATCGACAAGTCTGACGGTAAAACTGTTTGGACAAAAAACGAAGTGGAGAAAATCTGCGATGAACTGCTGCAACTCGACGTTATTGCCGTCAACAAGGAAGTCAGCCGTTCTCCTGGTGATGCGTTAGAAACCCTCTATGGTTTTTCGAATTCGCTCTTCAGACGGATTGCATACGAAAATATTCCCCGCCCAACCCGGCGAGGCTACCACCTGAGTCTGGCGAATTATTTGGCGGCCCGGGGAGAAATAGGGGGTGCAAAGTCGCTATCGGATGTGGCGTACCATTATGAACGGGGGGGTGATGCCCAGCGGGCGACTTCCGCACATCAAAGAGCAGGAGAAATTGCCTTTCGTCGAGGTGGGTTTGCTGAAGCGGTTAAACACTTTCAGCAGGGGTTAACAACCTGGTTACTCAACGCACCCTCGCAGCAGCGAGACTGCGGTGAACTCAGCCTGCGCATCAAAATTGCCTTCTTATACACCTTCCTGGGTGATCAATATGATGGTGAGGCTAATTTCCAGGCGGCGATGAACTTGGCGTTGTCTATCGATGACGGTCTGGAAACCCTGCAATTGTGTTGTTATCTATATCGTGTTGCCTTTGTCGAAGAGCGGGCCAGCGAGGCTGAACCCTTGGTGGCGCGCATACGTCATCTGGTTTCTTTGCACACAGACGATGTTTCGCTGTTACGCGGGGATGCGGTTCTGGCATTTCATTCTTTTCTTCGCGGGGAAATTCAAAGTGCCAGGCATTATGCCGAATCCTCTGTTGAACGTTTTCGTAATCTGGCGATCAGTGCGGATACAACAGACCCTGCGCCATCCGCTGAGGCAGGACCCAGTCAGTGGCAAGATTCAGATACACCCATTGCGGGTTCTGCGCAAAGTATGGAACTGCGGATTCTTGGCATCCGTGCTTGGTCGGTATTGTTTTCAGGTGAAAGCGCAGATGCAGTATTTATGTCGGAAGATGCGCTCAACCTGGCGGTGCGCTTTGGCAGCAATCAGGCTGAGGCTGTGCTTCTGCATTCACACCTATTTATTTGTTATTTAGGTGGCGTCCCCATCACTGCTGATCTGTTGCTTCGGCTCCGCGAAACCCAATCCAGTGAAATGGCTGACCTTGAATTGGTTGGGCGTATATTTGATAAGTACCTGGCGGTTCTGAATGGGGAATCTGTCAACGTACTGGAGTTAAGGCGTATTTGGCAAAATTATGCATGTATTCGTGTTTCGCCGCTGTTTCCTATTGCGGGGATTGTGGTTGCGGAAACAGCATTGTTGTTGGGTGAAGTAGATCTGGGTAACGAAATCACGGTTGAGATGCTGACCCACCAGAAGATGTCGGGCGTAAACTGGTACTGTCCTGAAGTGATGAGACTTCAAGTGTTGTTTGCGGTATTAAAAGCCGCCTCGGGGGCCGTGGGTTACACCCCGTCTCAGGCGGATGCGGGACGTACCCGGTTTGTAAACAAAATTTCTGGTGGCATGAGTGCAGAGGCGGTATTTCTTATGGAAACGCTTCAGGTCAGCTCCATTGATGATATCCCTTCTGCAGCAGCGGAAGCTGCTGAAAAGCACTTAACCGCGGCGCGTACCATGGCAATTGCCCAGGGTAACCGGTGTTGGCAACAGCGCATTGAAAACACTCAACAGATTTTGGGTATTGAGCCCAAATAGTTAAGCTGAACAAAGACGGGTAATCCATAATGAGCCAGCTTGGGCTGTTTGCAAATTTTGCGCTGCTACTGGGTGGGGTGTCCACCGCCTGTCTTGCTGCGGCTGTTGTGCTTGGGCCCAGGCTGGCTTTGGCGGCGGTGCGCAGCTCGGTAGTCAGTGGTCTGTGTTTTATCTTTATGGCTGCTGCGGTTCTAGCCTGGAGGGTAATGAACTGAAGCGGTTAGTGAGCCGGCCTTTATGTTTCCGGGTGTTTGCCAAAAGCATCTAACAAAGATTCAATGGCGGCAAGCTGTCTGGGTTCGAGTTGAGTTAAGCGCTCCACAATACGATTGGTTACCGCATACTGGCGCGGGTTTTGTTGAATCATTGATTGTAACTGTTGGTCTTCCAGCGCGGGACGTTTAGGCGCATTGCCGGTCAGGAGCCAATCCACCGACACACACAGGTGTTCAGCGAGCTTGCCGATTGTATAGGTCGCCTTTGACTTGCCGGATTCGATTTTCCAGATGTTCTGCTGACTGACGTGCACCAGATCACCCAGGGCTTTCTGAGAAAGTCCCATCTCCAGCCGCGCTTCTTTTACTCTTGATCCTAGTCCGGACATGGCCAGAGCATACAACTAGGCGTTGTTGGCAAACTAACAGCAATAGGTTGTTGACTAACAACAACTTTGGTAGTAAATTCTCCCTCGCTGATAACGGTTAGTATATTGTGCTTAACTCGGTGCAAACGTGTGCCAGGCAGCAAGAGAGACCAGGCAACGAACCAGGCAACGAACCAGGCAACGAACCAGGCAAGAGACCAGGCAAGAGACCAGGCAAGAGACCAGGCAAGAGAGCACCGGGCGCCGGGCAAAGAAGGAGGGCAAAGAACCCCAAGGTAATGAACCCCAAGGTAAAGAACCCCAAGGTAAAGAACCCCAAGGTAAAGAACTAAGCCCGCTGACTTAAAGAGAAAACCGAGGGCAGCAGAAAGGGACAAACAACTTGGTGTGTGTGTCCGTGGTAAAACGGCAGGTGTATTGAGCATATTCACGCTGGCGTTGGTATGCGGGGGCAAGTGGCAAGGGTGAGCTGGCCAGAGTAACAATTTGGCCGTGGCCAGTTCAAGTCTTGCCCCCGCATATTTTTCCAATATATTCACGTCCAGCGGGGCTGCGCTAACGGCGGCCAGCATAGTTAAAACTCACCAAAACGCGCCAAAAAGACCGTTTCTGGACAAACGCCAATTCGCGTTCAAACATCCCAGCCGCTTTATCCCCGTTGGTGGATTTCTTTGCGGTGATACTAGTGATTCATTCTTTGATTCTCCGCGGAAAACAAAAAGTAGTTCCTGAATAGCTTTTGTGCTCGCTGCACTTCCTGCTCTTGAAGACAATTCTGGTCCAATACAATCCCATTCAAATGCTGACGTTGGGCGGCAAAAGCCTTGCTGATCCGGCTGATGCAGTTCCCCGCCGCAAACACCACCATCAGGCTCGGCATTTGGGTTAGCTCTACAGGCAGGGTGGTAAAGTTATTGTGGTTCAGGTGAACAACCCTCAGTTGTTGCATGCCGGTCATATGCGGGCCGAATGTAGAGAGCCGATTATGGTCCAAAAAAAGATAACGTATTTGTGCCAGCTCGCCTAAATTAAGCGGCAATGTCGCAAGCTGGTTGTGATCCAGCCACAAGCTGTAGAGTGAGGGGAGTTGGCTCAGGTAGTTGTAAGCGGGTCCGTCAATCAACCGGTTGTGGCTTAACCTCAAATCCTGCAGATAATTTAGCCCCTTAATGGACCTGGGCAAAGTGGACAAGTTGTTGTGGGATAGATTCAGGTATTCCAAGGGTAGGCGGGCTAGCACCGGCATGGCGGTCGCCAGGTCAAGATTTGGGTTTTTGCTGAGTGACAAGTGTGTTAACGCCCTGCAGTCAGACAGGCCGCCCGGCAGGGTTACCAGATTAAGGCCATTTAGTCTTAGCGTATTCAGCTGGTTCAGATGTGTGCATATTTCACGCAGCGTTTGGTCCATATTCAAGTCTGGATTATTGTCCAAATTGAGCATACGCAGTGTTTTCAGGGACCTGACAAATTCAGGCAGTGTAGCCAAACCTTCATTAGACAAATCCAGACGGTAAATTACCTTGTTATCCGTCAGCGCACCTTCTACGTGAGGTTGGCGAAAATCCGGTGCATATCTTGTTTTTGCAACTTCGCAGCCACAGAGTGTAACCGCAATGATCACGAGCCATGGCTTAAGCGGGTAGTTTGACATGGCGGTTAATAACTGCCGGTACCTAAGGCAGTTTCGATATAAAACGTATTGGGTGATTGCACCGGCCAGGGGTATCTTGGATACAGGCCAAAGGTGTCGTGAATTCTGTTCTGGATCAGGGCGCCGAGTTTAGGGCTGTCTATTCCCAACTTTGCGGACCAGTGTTTGTGCTCTTGTTGTTGACCGAGCATCAGGTAAATATTGCCGTGAAACAGATCATGCCATGGGGTGGTGGTAAACCAGGTACGCTTTGCGCCTTCATCCGAATTGATCGGGTTGTTTGGGGCCTTGGTATAGTCCGGCTGGGGGGTAAAAAAATCCGCGCCAAGACCATATTTTCTGATGCGATCATGCTCCAGGCTGCTGTAGGCAATTTGTATACTGCCGGTGGGGCCTTGATCTTTGGCGCCTCCACGAAAAGGTCCCACACGCAGATCGTTGGCAAAATTGATATGCAAACTCCTGTTTCCATGGGCTGTGCGAATGATAGCGTGACCGCGCCGCACCCCAAATTTGTTTAAGCTGCCCATGGGTTTGTCCTGACTGATGCCAAAACCGATGCCGATAAAGTCCCCCGGCTTGCCGCGTTTGTAGAAACCGTCAAAGGCGTGGAAGCTGGCAGTGGCGCCCAACATGTTTTCGTTTTCTCCGGCACCGGCAAGCGCAAAGGCTTCGTAGCCCAGCCCCCAGTTTTGTTCTGCTGCGCCAAAGCGACGCAGATAGAAATAGGACCAAAGGCCCAGTCCCGCCTCCAGGCTGACCTTACCGGAGTTTGCGGCAAAAGCCGAAAAGCTGAGTCTTGCGTAGCGATCCTGGGAGCCGAATACCCATTCGAACTTAGCCTGCACACCTCCGGCCGCCGCAAAACAAGTTTCCCAACACACCATAGAGATGATCAATACGGCGCGGTGGGTGGTGTGCACTTACCAGGCCGCGCTTTCGGGTGTACCCTTTATCGGGCCGGCCAGGTTTTTTGTCACCCAGCCTCCATAGTAACCCCCGGGTTGTGCTTGTGCCTGTTCAGTATCTACAAAGCAGAGCAACCGGTTGGGATAAAAACTCAGCCATTGGTGGAGTGTCGAAAATTCTTTGAACATGCGCGTATAACGCCATCCGGCGTTGGTGATACCGTCTACATGTACATTCTGGGCCACCCCTTTCCATTCACATATGGACGACATCTCGGCATATTCTAATAAGTTCTGCTCAACGTCTTCCGGCGGAAAGTAGTAAGTGGGCGCACCCGCGGTTTCCAACACGCGCAAGCCACGCTGAGTTTCGGCAATCAGTTGGTGGCCGTTGAATACGCGCAGGACCGCAGATACCGGTTGCATAACCGGGGGGCGCGGGAAATCCCATACCGATTCCTGACCCGGGGCAGGGATGTCGGCAAAGTCGGGCCGGTGGTCTCCACGGTATTGCCATTTTTCCCGCGCCTGTTGAACCTGGTCTGACACAGGCAGGATGGGTATTTCACGTATCGAAGTCATTAACCGTTCTTTTCACAATAACGTCAGCCGGAACGTTGAGAATTTGGGTTTGCCCATTACCCAGGGCATCGGGAAGTACCTGAAGTTGGGTTAACTTTTCGCCAAACCAGTTAGGTGCACCGTCAGCAATGACCTTCAAGGCACATTGCCCCTGCTGCGGAACCAGGGCGCACCCTTGTACAGCCAGAATAGGAAAGGTTGCACCCCGTGAGCTGCGGGCAACAAAGTGATCCGGGTGTGGGTCCAAACTCAGGGTTGAGGTAGTCTGATTGTCAATGTGTAAAAAATAGATGGTGCGGTATTGGTTGTGTTTCACTTTGCCGCGGGTGAATTTTTTTTGTTGAATTTCCACTCGGGCCAGCGTCAAACGAGTTGGGGCTGGCGGCGACGGAGGGGCAGGCTCGGCCTGGGACGAGCCTGCGGATTGTGCGGTTGATTGTGCGGTTGATTGGGCGGCGATCACCCGCCAGGTGCCATCCGGGTTGAGTTGAATTGTGGCGCCCCCAAGCGTTTCATCTTGGGCCGGCTTTGTTGCTGTCCAGGAACCGTCCGGGTGCAACTGGACCTGCAGGTAGGGTTCCGGTGCCGGCGTAGTGGACTCGGCTTCACCTGAATCTGGGGTACTTGCCGCGGTTGCCGATCCTGCCACGACCATTGTGCCGGTGATCCAGAGGGTGCGCCTAAGCCGCAACTTAAACCACAATTCAGGCCACATAGGCTTGTCGTTTCTTTTCGGGCAGCTTGTCGATATCAACTTGCAGGAGCAGTCCCGGAGTATTATTAAAGTTGGGATCCACGCTGACCGCCAGAAATTCAGCACCCACTTTGTGGTAGTGGCGCAACAGCACGGGTACGTCCTTGCTGTCTTGTTCCAGGCCTTGAACGATTTGTGAGATTTGGGTCAGGGACAGGGGCGCATACCGGGCTTTAAAGTCCGCCCAATCAGGACCTAAATCACAAACCAGATTGTGCCGCGCGCTAACCCGGGTGGTGGGTTGGATCAGGGTATCACACATCACGGCGATGGATCTGACATCGTATTGCCGGGACAAAGAGACGGTGCCATACAGTTTTCGGTACTGAGGGTTTTTGCGCAAATATGCCCCGATTGCCCGCCATAACAAGTGCAGGCTGACATGGTTCTTCTGGTAGCTGGGGGTGACAAAAGACCGGCCCAGCTCTAAGGCGGGTGTATCAAAAAAGGAATCCGCCAGATCATAAGCCTGGCTCAAATAGACCTGGCCGTTTTCACGCAGTTCGTCACAGCGGCCAATTCGATAGGCCCCCAACAACTGAGAGGCTGCTTTGTCCCAGACAAATAGATGAACATAACTGGCGTCATAGTTGTCAGTGTCGATAGGTTCGCCGCTACCTTCGTCCAGGGTACGAAAAACCAGTTCGCGTTGGCGGGCAATTTCCTGCACGGTTTGGGGAAGCTGGTCCTGTTGCCCGTAGTAGGCTTGAAAGTTTTTGTAAGAGACCAGTGTTTGTTCCTCGGGAAGGGCGGCAATCTCCGCTGCGATGGCGGCTGGATCAACAGCATCCGCCAGGGGCTTATGCTGATCGGCAGCGGTGACCGGTTTGGCCAGGCTCAACTTGACGTTCTGCAGGTACGTTAACAATCTTGTTAATTGTGTCGTATCCGCCACGTTGGTGCGATTGAAAACGCCACTGGGTGTTGCGCTGCCGATAGTAATAGATACATGCCGGCCGCGCATTTTGAGCATTTCTCTGGGCAGCATCAGGATCTTAAACCGTGCCCAGATATACCCCAGGGTAAGGAAAAGACGGCTGTTGCTCCCGGAGATGTGACAGGGCACCAATTGGGCATCACTTTTGTGAAGTAAATGGCCTACGATTCGGTTCCAGTCATGATCGGTTACCCGGTGGAGGTCTTTGCGGTAGTAGGACACCCTCCCGGCAGGGAAGATCAACAACAGCCCCTGGTCTTTAAGATGGGCCAGAGCCTGCCGTAGGGATGGCAGGTTACGCTGGCTGGTCACCAGGGGGTTGGTGAAAATCATTGCCTCGCTGAGCTCGCGAAACACCTGTAAGGCCGTGTTGCCTAATACCTTCGTATCCGGCCTGACCTTCAGCAGTTCGCGTAAAATAATGACGGCTTCCATGCCGCCAAATGGATGGTTGCACACAACCAGCACGGGTCCCTGTTTGGGGATCCGATTCAGCGCGTCCAAGTTGACGTCAACCGTCACCTGAAGCGCGTCAACAACCTGGGCAGCAAA
>JANQMF010000146.1 GCA_028280225.1 Pseudomonadales bacterium
AGAGGCAACACCAGCAAACTCAGCAATACGCCACCTCGACTGAAGCCAACGGTTAAGGCGGCACCCGCCGCACCCAGCAAACTCAGCGCCGGCGTACCCAAAAGCAGAGACAACATCACCTTGTCGGCAATATCTACCGGGATGCCCATCAGCAAACACAATACCGGCGCCAGCAACACCAGCAAAAAGCCGGTACTGAGCCATTGTACAAAAATTCTTAAAATAACGGACACAAAGGGCACCCCCGCTGAGGTCATCACCTGTTCCAGGACGCCGCTTTCAAAGTCTCGCCGAAACAGACTATCCAGGGATAACATATTCGTGAGCAGGACAATCAACCACAAATAGGCTGCGCCGTACTTGGCCGCCTCCGCAGAGCCCGGTGGTGTACTCACCGCAAACAGCATGACCGCAAGGAAAAAAAACACCAGCGGATTAAAAATGTCCGCACGCCGCCGCAGACTCGCCTTGAGTTCCCGACTGAAAAGCTGACGCACCATTACAAACTCTTTATTCCGATTGACACTCTAGGCCAGGCCTCTCACCCGGCTGATCTATGCCGGACACTTTGGCGGATACCCCGAGTCACGGGGACAGATCCAACCGCCGGGTCCGGGCGACGCCAAGGCTGACATGGGTGGCACACAGCGCAGCGCCCCCGCCGGCGCAGTGTTCAGCCAACATGCTTGTCAGCATGGCCTGTCCGTGCGGATCCAAGGCTGTCATCGGCTCATCGAGCAGCCACACCGGTGCCGGAGCCAGCAACCACTTGGCCATGGCCACCCGCCTCTGCTGCCCCTGGGACATCTGGCCAATGGGCATCAGGGCATGTTCAACCATGTTAACCCGGTCCAAAACTTCGCGCAGTTGTTGCGGGTTTACCGTTGCACCCATCAGGCCGGCATACCAGGTCAGATTCTCCAGCGCTGACAGCAACCCGTCCAACCCCAGGCGGTGCCCCTGGTAGACAAATGTTTCCACTGCAAACTCACCGGCATACTGCTGGTGTACGCCCGCCAGGGTCCGCAACAGGGTGGATTTGCCAACACCGTTTGGGCCCTGAAGTTCAATACAATCGCCCGGGCCAGCCTGAAGCGATACCGGTTGAAATAATGTGGTTTCACCACGGCGACACGTGAAGTTATGCAGATTGATCAGGGAATGGCCTGATGCACTCATGGTCGGCGGGACACCACTTCGTAACACGGTTTATATTCCCCATGGAGCTGCATTCGGCCCTGGGCGGCAAATTCACGCAGCAGATGATCCAGGGCACCCACCAGGGTTTGATCAGCATGCAGTTTAAAAGGCCCGTGTTTGGCAATCATACGCACGCCGTTATCCTTGACGTTACCGGTGACTACGGCGGAAAAGGCCCGTCGCGCCTGCACTGCCAGGTCAGCGTCTGTCTGATCCTTGGTCAGGTTCAAGGCTGCAACCGTGTCGTGGGTCACCTCAAAAGGATGTTGGTGATCACCCGGTACTTCCAACAACCAGTTAAAGTAGTAGGCGTCGCCGGTGCGGCGTCGCTCCCTGTGCACCCCCTTGATGGCGCGGCTCATGCTGCGCCCAACTTCCTCTGCATCGTCGATAATAATCGTATACAGATCGGCAACCTTGTCACCAAACAACAGCCGCAAAAAACGGTCCATTTCGACAAAGTAAGCTTTTGCGCTGGCCGGTCCGGTAAATACAACCGGCAGGTTTACATCCTGATTGGCCGGGTCCAGCAGGATACCCATCAGATAGAGGATTTCTTCCGCGGTTCCCGCACCTCCCGGGAAGACCACAATGCCATGCCCAAGCCGGATGAATGCTTCCAGACGTTTTTCGATATCCGGCAGGATAACCAGATGATTCACCAGCGGGTTCGGCGGCTCCGCAGCAATAATGCCGGGCTCGGTCAAACCCACAAAGCGCGTGCCGGACAGACGTTGTTTGGCGTGGCCAACCGCAGCCCCCTTCATGGGACCTTTCATGGCGCCAGGCCCACAACCGGTACAGATATCTAAACGGCGTAAACCCAGGTGATAACCCACCTCCTTTGAATAGTCGTACTCCTCCCGGCTGATCGAGTGCCCACCCCAGCAGACCACCAGGTTGGGGCGCATACCGGGTTCCATCACCCGGGCATGTTTTAATATCTGAAATACCGCATCGGTAATACCCGCTTTAGAGCTGAGGTCGTAACGGGTGGCATCCTCAATTTCCGTGCCGATGTAGATGATATCCCGCAGCACAGCAAACAGATGTTGTCGAATGCCTTCCACCATGCGGTTTTCCACCAGAGCCGAGCGCGGTGCGTTTTTGATGCTCAGTTGTAAGCCACGGGTGCGTTTTACAACATCAATTGAAAAGTCATGATAAGCATCAAAAATGGCGGCTGCATTGTCTGTTTCGTTGCCGGTATTGAGCACCGCCAGCGCACATTTGCGAAACAGATCCTGCAAGCGCTGATGACTGGCGCCGTGACTCAGGGCTTCCACATCGCGTTGGGACAAAAGCTCGAGGTTACCCCTGGGGCTGACCTCCATGTCGACCTTTTTAATTTCGGATAACGTCACATCAGTCAAAGTCGTAGCGTACTCCAAGATAGAGTTGGCGGGGCATGGCGGGGAAATAGCGATAGCTGCCAAAAGCAAAATCCGCACGGTCCGCGTAACGCTCGTCCAACAAGTTGATAATCCGGGCAAAAACCTCAAGCCGTTCGCCGGCTTGCCATTGCCCGCGCCAATTCACGACATAGTGGCCATCGTATTCCGCGGTGTTGGCGGCATTCACATAGTGCTGGCCCACTACGTTTAATTCTAGTTCATGATTGAGGTATGCGGACACCCGCATTTGCCAACGGGCGTTGGCCAGCCAGCGCGGTGCGGTATCTATGTCATTGCCGTCAGCGATGGTTTCGCGGCCGTCAGCTTCCCGGTCAAAGGCATAACGATGTCTGGCATAGGTGGCGTTTAAGCTTAAGGTGTGCGCCCCAAAGTTAACTACCCCTTCAAATTCCACCCCCACGGATTCCGTTTTGCCGTTACTGACATTAAACGCTTCCGCGTCTCGCAGCAGCAGATTTTGGGTCCGCTCGCTAAATGCCGAAATATTCCAATGGGGGGTTTTGTAACCCACCTCGAAGGCCAACAGATCCTCACTGTCCAGGTCGGCAACGGTTTGCCCACCGCGCAACCGGTACAGTTCGGTCACCTGCGGCGGGCGGAAACCCGTACTGATTGTCGCGTACGCAAGCGACCCATCACGCAGATCCCGCTCGATCCCCAGGCGGGTGGCCACATTGGTAAAGTGGTCATCCCGGCTTGCCGGCCGGGTATAAAGGCACCCGCCAAAACCACATAAACTGCCATCATCCCGGGTATTTCCCACCAGGTGGTTATTGTCGTAGTCGTAACCTAAGTATTCCAGACGCAGGCTGTGGACCAGCCGGGTATCGCGATTGAGGCTGTAGGTCAGATTATAAAATCCCGCCGCCATGAGGCTCTCCACATCGTAGTCATAGTGCAGGCCCGGTGGGCGGGTTTCCACCAGAAAAGCACTACCCAGCGTGGGGCCCGCCTGAAACTCCCTTAAGCTGCCTTGCATGTATTCGATGTGCCCACCCACGTCCGCGTCAATCCGGTCACCGCCAAGGGTATAACCGACCAGCAAACCACCACTGCTTTGGGCATTCTGCTCCAAGGGTTGTCCAGGCAGAAAATGCTGTAAAAATTCCATTTTTGAACGCCGCAGATAGGGTTTAAGCGTCCAGGCATTGCGCGTGAGTTCAGATGTCAGACGCACGGACCAGGCGTCGCGGTAGGCTTCCGGATTGGGGTTTGTATCGCGCAAACTACTACTTTCGTACGCTTCGAAGCCCCGCACAAAACCCCCGGTTTCCTGATTGAGCAGGGTCGCGGTCAGGTTGTTTTTTACCGACCATCCACCCACTTTCGTCAAATGGCTGACATGAAATTTCTGTTGCCCATAGCCGGTATCATCCCGATAACCATTACTCCCGGTGGTGACCATGGACAGGCCTAATGCATGCCCCCGGGTCTCCAGCGCCCCCCAGGCCTGCATCCGGTAATAGTCATAAGGCCCACCCTCAAGGCTGATGCCGGTACTTTGCGGCACCGGGGTCACCACATTGATGGCGCCGTGCAACGCATTGCCGCCCAGGACGGCACTGGCCGGCCCCCGCCACACTTCAATGGCGGCAGCCTGTTCGGTATTCACCTCAAACAAATTGTTAACGTTACAGAATCCCGCCGGACGGATTGGAATACCATTTTCCAGATAACTGAACTCCCCACAGGCCCCGGAACCGGTGTACACCGCCGAGCGAATGGCCGCCAGGTGTTCCTGACCGGAACCCCGGGATATCCAGACACCGGGAACCCGCGCCAGGGCTTCGTTGACGTGAGTGGCGCCAATGCTGCGCAGTTCAATTTCATCCAACAGTGATTTACTGCCAATATCACCCAGGCGCTGGTGAATGCTGCTGGATGCGGTGATGATCAGCTCCTCAACCTCAGCCCGATCCTCGGTTTGGGCAAACGCTGCAAACCCCGTGACCCATAGGCCCGGGATGAGTACCCCTATCAAACATTTCCTCAGCCGGGACAGCAAAACCGAATTGGACATTCTGGTATTCCCTAAAAGACGCGCGCGGACATTACCCAAGCTACCGCGCAGTTGCAAACCGTGGGTAAAGGCACTTGTCGGGGTTTTTGCCCGGGGTTTTCAGCGGCTATTTGCCCCCGCCCCGCGCCATTGCTGCCCGGGATTGGCAAAGGCTAAAAACTGTTTCATCAAGGCCTGATCAAACTTGAGCCTGAAGCGAATGAACAAGCCTTTGGACGTATAGTCCGCCGCGACAAAGTCGCGGTCTGCAAAGCCCACAAAGTTATACCCCACACTGACCCAGGTGTCCCGGAAGGCGTTGTAACCCAGGGAAACACCGGAAGAGTAACGCTGTACATCCGCCCGTAAGGAGTGCAAGACGGAACCATGGACGCCTAAATCCCAGCGCTTGTGAAAGTTGTAGCGGTACTGCGCCCCGTATAACAGCGTTGTGCCGTCAAATTCCTGCGTGTCGAAGTTGTCCAGGACATATTTCAGGCCCAGTTGCAAAGACAACTGATGGCGGCCAACAATCCCCTGCTCATCACCCCGGCTTTTGAAATTCAGATTGAGGTTGTTCACCCACTTGCGGCTGCGCGTATCGAAAACGCTGTTGCGCTGCCTGGAGAAAATCAGATCCGTGCGATTAAGCAGTGTCCAACTGCCGTGGTCCGGGCGCAGCGCCATCCCCAGACGCAAATCAGCCTGGTCCTGAAGGTCACCGTTTTCCCGCTCCTCACTGAACCAGGCTAAGCTGGACGAAATAACCCGGCCGGCGGAGAGTTGACGGTTTGCGCCAAACAACAGGTTCAGCCGGTCTGCCTCATCACCGGAATGCACCTCCACCCGGCCGTCCACATGCCATACGTCCCGGCGATATCCAAATCCCCCAAACAGGGCGGTAAAGTCCTGCACAAAGGCGCCGGGCACCGAGCCGGACGCGGCGGGCTGGGCAGGATTAAACAACAAACCGGCGCCGTTTGGACCGTTGCTGCGCAAGGTTTTTACTTGATCCAACCCCACATCAAGCAGCCAGTGATCGTTTAATCGAAATTGTTGCAGTAGACCGGTTGTGGCGAACAGGCGCTGGGCGTTTTCACCCCGCTGCCGGGCCAGAGTGGTACTGACGGTACCCCCCGTCCACGGGTTAGCGCGAAGCCCAAAACGCGTATCCCGGGTATCCCGCTGGGATCCCCAAGTCATTTCCTGTTCCAGTTGCAGATATACATCATCCACCAATTTGTATTCGGTACCGAGGATGGCGCGGGAGGGGTAGTCCGTATTTCCCCCACCCGAACTGACATCCACTTCCAAATCACTGCGCAGCAAAACACGATCCCGCCAGAAACTCCGCTGCCCACCCAGCAAAAGCTGCACGGCATCCAACTCATCACCATTCGCGGTTTCTTCGCTGATTCCCCGCAACCCCCCGGACAGGTGGGCTCGCCCCAGTTGCAAGCGGCCCTCCACATCAGCAAGCAACCGGTGGGCACCGTTGTCCAGAACGTTCTGCCGGCTGATTTCGCTGTGCAGACTGAGGTTGTCCTTCACCCGGTAAGCCCCTTCAACACCCAGCCGCCGGGTACCGTCAACCAGAGCGGACTGATGCCCCAGGCCAAAACCCAATTCTTGTGTATGGAGAAAAGCCCGGCCGGCCAACCGGGTAGAGTTGTGCGCCAACTCCACAAGGAAGGCGTCTGCCACCTCGCGGCCGTTTTCAGACTGCGCCACCTCAATGGACAGAGTGTTGGCATCGTTGACCTGGTGTGAGATATCCAGGCCAAGCAGCTCAGCCGCCTGGCTCTGACTGTCATCGCTGACATAACTCAACCCAACTTGGGTTTTGTCCAGGCGGTAAGCGGTACGCAATCCACCCACCAGCTTGTTGTCTATTCCGGGTCCGGCAACTTCGTACTCCACCTCAATGAACACCGGATTAAAATTTTCATCCTGGCTGAATACCGGCTGCTTGAAAATCAACTCCCCGCTGAAAAAGTTGATGGTGTAATCCAGATACCGGCTGAGGATTCGCTCGTTAATGATCTGGTCCGGAGAAAAGCGGTCGCGACTGACGATCCGAACCGTTTCACTGTTGCGAACAATTTGTTGTCCGCTGAGCCGATATATGCCGGAAGTACCGTTGCCCTGGATTTCATCCCGTACAAAACCCTGGTCGGTCCGGCTGGCAAATCCCTGAACGTCAACCCGATCCCCGTAGAAACCCATTTGCAGACCGTTAACCCGCCGTTCGTAGCGACTCAGCTCCGCCTGATTAAAGCCGGTATCAAAATCGCCGAACAAGGCGGCAAAATGCTTTTTCTCCACCTTAAGGAACAGCTTGCGCTGACTCTGGGCATCGTACAACTGACCGGTACCGTCCCCGTAGAGTGTATAAAACCGGTTCGGATCAATTTGCTGCCGCAGGCTGCGCTCAAACTTTTTATCGGTATCATAAGCAGCGGTCAGCAACCAGTCGCCCTTCACCGTACCCTTGGCATAAAAGGCGATTCGTCCATCGCTGACTGAATTCTCAGCTAAATTGTTAGCGCTTAACCCTTTGAGATTGCCGGACAAACTGTTTCTGCTATAGGAGCCTTCCACCAGACCCACCATAATCCAGTCTCGATGCCCCGCACGCAGCCGGGCACGGATGGTTTCCTCCCGTTGCTGATCAAATTGAAATCTAATCTCGACTTCGCCGGTTTCAATGGTAGGTTCCAACTGGATATAGGCAATGCCGTCGCGTAGCACCCGATACCGGTAGTTGTTAAATGACACCCCGCTGTTTTCCAGATGCTTGGACTTATCCAGCGGCTGATAGGGTTGGGCCACTGAAAATTCCCCGGTTGTTCCGGCGCGCAGCGGATAGCCGTGACGATCCCGCAACCGGACCGCAACCGCAGGAGGATAAATCCCATCCGCCACCAGATAAGACTCCTGCAAAACCAATTCCGCGTGGGCGGGTGCACCGCTGAAGTGTACACCCCGGGTAAAGCGCTGCCGGGTTTCACCCTCAGCCGTCTGCAATTGTGCTTCAATAACGCTATCTGCCTCCGATATAGAGA
>JANQMF010000151.1 GCA_028280225.1 Pseudomonadales bacterium
CCGGTACTGAATTGACATCGGGATTTGTCACGGCAGGCAGAACCGCACTAATAGCGTCATTCATTGCCTGTGTGGCATCCACACCATCCACTTCCAGACGCCCGGCGAGAACCTCCAGACGCACCCCGGCTTCTACCGCCTTGGATACAGCAAGCACCCGTTGCGCTTGTTCGGCGCTGACTGACTGCACCGGGTTGGCCATCACGCCATCCATGGCGCCATCACCCAGATCACAAGCCATTGCTTGCACTACCTGCTCCAATCGAATGTTCGATGTGGTCAGGGATGCCCCTGCACGGCGAATCCATTCGCCCAGGGCTTCGTTTGCCAGAACTGCGGTTTCAATATTGGCAGCGCTGATGCCGTCGGTCATGGGATTGGCCAGCACAGCGGTGTCCAGACCAATGTTCAAATCCCTGTTCACCGCCTGCCATAATTGATCCAGTTTGGTTTCGCTGATATCCCCGGCGCACTGGGCAGCCTTAACGACCATGGTGGTCAGGGGTGATACGTTGACCGTTTGACTGCCGGTCTCCAGAATCAAGGCAACCATGTCAAAATCCGCGGGGCGCTGGGTGACCAGGTCCACTCCGCCGCGCCCGGTGATGGTTACCGGTAGAGCGGTATTTGCGGGAATTTCAATACGAAAATTGGCTTGAGAGTCGCTGGCGCTGCTGGCAATGGTTGTGCCGTTGGCATCTTGTACATTGATTTCGGCGTAAACAATGGGTCCGTCACCAATACTACCCGCAACAGTGAAGTTTCCTGTTGACGGAGTGGATGATGAACCGCCACCTCCGCCACCACAGGCTGCCAGGATAAACGTCAGAAAACTAATTGCTACAAATCGAGCACTGCTCGCGTATCTCTCGGTCCCCATTTGCCATACTCCTTCTTGGAACTGCGTCGGCAAGATGAATGTTGTGTCCCTGCGAACCACGCCCCTCTAACTGCGTGATTTGCTTGCAAAGCAGTCTATGGGGGTTGCGAAATTAACCCTGTGACGAGGCGCACGAGTTTGTTCGGAGATTGCGAATTTGCGAACTGGCGCACAGCTTTGGCTTGCAAATCGTCACAACAGATTGGCGTCAGCATTCAGCGCAAGTTCAGCTTAGGCTTACAACCCTTCCCTTGACTCTTCTGATAAGATGGCCGGAAGCGACAATTTGAAGGCAACATGAGCAATATTGTTTCCGCCGCCGTACTGATTATTGGCAACGAGATCCTCAGCGGCCGGACCCAGGACGTTAACCTGAATCACCTGGCGACCACCCTGGGCAGCTGGGGCATCCAGGTTCGCGAAGCACGGGTCATTCCCGATATCGAGGCCACCATTGTCGACAATGTGAACGACTGCCGCGGCAAGTTTGACTACGTCTTTACCACCGGTGGTATTGGTCCCACCCACGATGACATCACCGCTGTGTGTATTGCCAAGGCCTTTGGGGTGCCCACTATCCAACATCCGGATATTGCCGCCCGGATCAGCCAGCGGCCGGCGCCCGACGATGTCATGGCCAGCCGCTTGTTGATGGCCCGTGTGCCGGAAGGTGCCGGATTAATCGAAAATCCCACCGGTGGCCCCCAGGGTTTTGTTATGGACAATGTTTATGTGATGGCGGGCATCCCCATGGTAATGCAGGGGATGCTGTCCACCCTGCAGGGTACCTTGCGCGGTGGCGATATTGTGCGCTCCCGGTCCATTCGCGCTTACCTCGGTGAAAGCCAGATTGCCACACAGTTGGGTCAAATTCAGGCACAGTACCCAGACGTAGATATCGGCAGTTATCCATTCTTCCGGGACAACCGCTACGGTACCGCCCTGGTCATTCGCGGCACCAAAACCAACGTGCTTGAAGACGTGGCCCAGGCCGTCATGCAGGCAGTACGGGACAGTGGTGAAGAGCCGGAAGATATGGGCAGCGAGGAGTAGGCAATGAAATTCTTGCAGACAAGGTTGATGAGTATCCTGCTGATCTTCATCATCTGCCCTTTTGCGCTGGCGGACCAGCCCTCTTATGCCGGTCTAAAAAGTTATAAGGCGCAAGCCCAGCACTCCCAGGATCCGCACAACACCTACAACAGTCACGCCCAACCGAACCGCTTAGCCGCTGCCGTCAATGCCTTGCAGGCCTGCCGCCAGGCCGTGGCTCAAATTGGCCACAAAGAAGGCCACTGTGAGCTGGTGCGGGCCGGGCGTAGCGCCATTACCACCGCTGCGCAGATTCGGGCCCGTATTCCCGAAGGCAAAAAGCCCCTGTTCCTGTGGAAATATGAACATGCGGATGCCACCGTATTCCTGGCCGGATCCGTACATATTCTAAAACCCGGCCTTTACCCTCTGCCGCGGCAATTCCAGCAGGCTTTTGAACAGTCGGACACCATGGTGGTTGAAGTAGACTTGTCCGTATTCGATCAAGCGCAGTTACAGCAAAAAACTTTTGAATACGGTTTGTTAAAACAAGACCAGACCTTACGAAGTGTGTTAGCACCCGACATTTACGCCAAGCTGGATCAGACCACCACCGAATATGGCTTACCCTTGGGCCAGTTGACTAAATTCAAACCGGCTCTGGTCAGCCAGCAACTGGCTATCTCCGCATTAGTGTCAGTAGGTTACGACCCAAGCATCGGTGTTGAAGCCCACTTTCATCGCAAGGCCAACGGCAAAAAAATTCGGCAGTTAGAGACCATCGATTTGCAATTGGGTTTGTTGCTCAATCAACCGTTGAACATACAACAGCAGATGATCGAGGATTCGTTAGAACAGATGGCAGACTTTGAGGCCATGACATCCGCCTTGATTGTGGCGTGGCTCAGCGGCGACGATCAATCCTTTGCGGAGATATTCTCCGCTCAAGCGGGCAGTTCACCGGAGTCCGAAGAATTTATGCGCCAACTCATTGACGTGCGCAATGTCGGCATGGCGGAAAAAATTGTTGGCATGCTGAAGAGCAAAGGGTCCTATTTTGTGCTGATTGGCGCAGGGCACTACGTTGGCGAGGCAAGCTTGATCAAGCTGCTGAAAGACAAGGGATTCAGCGGACGGAGAATTTTCTCTGACCAGAACATTTAGCGTTTGTCTTTCACCCCAGATATTCCCGGTAAAGTCATCACATTGAAACCACCACATATCCACCCGGATCCCTTTGCACCCGCGTTTGGGTTGGGTAATCCGCATGTCCAAACCATGCTTTCCAGCGTGGCCCGTAAGGCACTGCTGCCCCGCAGAGAAGCGGCGTTTCTGGCTGACACCCAGGTAGAAACCATAACCGTGAGTGAGGTCAACCTTGAAGTCCACCTGAACCTGCAGAGTCACCCATCACCGCTGGTGATCATTGTCCCCGGCTGGCTGGGGAACAGCCGTTCGTCCTATGTTTTGTCCAACGCAAAATCACTATTCCAGGACGGCTATTCCATTGCCCGAATCAATCTGCGCGATCACGGCGACACCGCCCACCTCAATTCCGGCTTGTTCAATTCAGCATTAATCGACGAGGTGGTGGCTTTGACACACCATCTTTCCGAGGCCTACGGACAGATGGGTACCGGGCTGGTCGGCTATTCGCTGGGGGGAAATTTTGCCCTGCGCCTGGCCAGAGCCATTGAAGGCTTACCGGTGCTGGCGATCTGCCCCGCCATAGAACCCGGCAACACCATGCACACCATAGATGCTAACGTTATTTATCAGCGGTACTTCGTTTCCAAGTGGCGCACCAGTTGGGCAGCCAAACAAGGCGCTTTCCCGGAGCTCTACGATTTCAGCCAGGCAATGAAACTGAATACGGTAAGCGCGCTGACTGACTATTTTGTCACCTATCATTCAGACTTTACGACCACAAAAGAGTATTTTGACGCCTATGACTTGTCCGGTGCGGCTCTGGAGGGTGTACACGCCCACATTCTAGCCGCCAAAGACGATCCGATTATCCCTTACCAACAATATTCAAATTTGCCCGGTAGCTTAACGGTGACCCTGACTGACAAAGGGGGTCACGGCGCATACCTGCAAACCTGGGACTTTAAGAGCTGGGTCGACGGCTATACCATTAAACACTTCAACCATATTTTTGATCGCACATCTAACCGCTAACGTTGGGGTCTGACCCCAGCGTAAGTAGTTACGTTATCCGCTAACGCTGGGGTCTGACCCCAACGTTAGCGGTTTTGGGGAGTTAGAGGATGTCAATTAACCAGTACACCCTTTTTGGGGCGGAAGAGTCACCCTATTCGGTTAAGCTGCGGGGCTATTTAAGCTACAAGGGTTTACCTTTCGTCTGGCAAAGCCGCAACGACAATCCGGAGCTATTTGCCCAACACGCAAAGGTTCCTCTAATCCCCCTGCTCGTGACACCGGACCAACAAGGTTTACAGGATTCCACGCCAATTATCGAAGGGCTAGAGGCAGAACATAGCGAGCCTTCGGTCTATCCTACAGATTCCGTTGCCCGTTTCGTAAATTTTGTCTTGGAAGAATTTGCAGACGAATGGGGTAACAAATGGATGTTTCACTACCGTTGGGCCCGGGAGGTGGATCAAATTGCCTGTGCCCAGCGCCTGGCAAAAGTAAATGCGCCCCAGGCCGGGGTGGCGGAACTCAACGCTCTCGCGGAAAAAATTCGCGAACGCATGACAAATCGGGTCTGGTTTGTCGGTTCCACCCGGCAAACCGCTCATCAGATTGAGGCGTCTTTTAAAGATTTCCTGGAACTCTTCGATGTGCACTTGTCTACCCGCCCCTACGTGTTCGGACAGCGCCCAAGTTTTGCGGATTTTGCCTTGTGGGGCCAACTCTACAACTGTCACCGTGATCCCACCCCAAGGCGGATCATCGAAATTCAGGCACCCAACACCCTGGCCTGGATTCAGCGCATGCACCAGCCCATAAACTCCGGTGATTTCGAAACCTGGGCCGAGTTGGAGACCACCATGGTTCCCATCCTCAAAGACCAGGTTGGTGGGCTGTTTTTACCCTGGTCCGTGGCCAACGCCCAAGCCATAGAAAACGGTGAGGAAGAATTCAGCGTTCAACTCAGTACCGGCCAGTGGCGGCAAAAGCCGCAGAAATATCACGCAAGATCACTACAGATGTTACGGCAAAAGTACGCACAGGTTGATACACCAGCCACCAAGCGGGTCATGGAGCAATGTGGCTGTTTATCCGCCCTGGATGTAGAAGACTAGAGGTCTGGAAAAAGCAGATTCCTAGCCCGGCTCCTGCCGGACGGATGCCGGATTGCCTGCCGATACCCAACGCGTTAAAAACGGGGATAGGATCAGAAGGAAAACACCGGTGCCCAGCCCTACCATACCAACGGTATAAAAGGTTTCTGCGTAGACCTGTAACGAATCCAGGGAGCTGGCGCCGGCACCACCTTCCACCTGAGCAATTGCTGCAATCAGCCCCGCAACGTAGTGGGCTACCGAAGAGGCCAAAAACCACACCCCCATCATCAGTCCCACAACCCGCGCCACTGATAGTTTGGTCACCATGGACAGCCCAACCGGAGAAAGACAAAGCTCTCCTGTTGTGTGGATAAGATAGGCCAGGGCCAGCCAGACCATGGCCACCTGCCCCGTGGAATCTGCGTGACTAATGCCGTAAACCAGGATCAGAAAGCCCAGGCCTGCCTGAGTGACCCCCAGACCAAATTTGGTGGCTGCGCTGGGTTCACGGTGGCGGCTACCCAACCACTGCCACAACATGGAAAACAGCGGCGCCAGCAGAATGATAAAGCCGGGATTAAAAAACTGGAGCTGAGCGGTAGCCACCCTCACACCAAGTATCTCCCGATCCACGTTACGATCCGCAAACAAATTCATGGAACTGCCGGCCTGCTCAAACAAAGCCCAGAAAATTACCGAATAAGCTGTCAGGAACAATAGCAGGCCCATGCTTTTGCGTTCTTCAACGCTGCAGGAGACAAACATGTACACTAACACCCCAGCCACGGCAGCCGCGGAGCTGAATGTCAGAAGATGCCCTACCACCGCCTGATTCTGCATCAGCCACCAGGCCACCACTACCATGCCGAGCGCACCCAGGATAATTCTAAACTGCAGGGAAAGACCAAAACGCACCCTTTGCAACTTGGCCTCATCCGGGGGTTCGCCGTGCCCCTCAAGCAAGGGTTTGCCGCGCACAAAGGTCACCAGGCCCACCAGCATGCCGATACCCGCCAGCCCAAAACCATAAGCCCAGCCATAAACTTCACCCAGATAGCCACAGGTCAGGGCGGCCAAAACCGCACCCACATTAATGCCCATATAAAAGATGGTAAATCCCGAATCCCGGCGGGTATCTTCCGGGCCGTACAAGCTGCCGACAATACTCGAGATATTGGGCTTTAACAAACCCACCCCCACAATGATGAGCCCCAGCGACAGATAAAATACCTGCAAGGCCAATTCATCCTGCACAACCGCTCCATTTATACGCTGCGCGGGTTCACCCTCATACGCCATGCCTAAGTGTCCCAGGCACAACAGGACAGCACCAATGGTAACCGCCTTTCTGAATCCCAGATAACGATCCGCAACCAGGCCGCCCACTACCGGCATCAGGTAAACCAGGGCAGCGTAACTGGCATAAATGCCCGATGCCAAACCATCGCTGAACAGCCAGTGTTTGGTCAGGTAGAGTATAAGCAGGCCGCGCATACCGTAAAAACTGAAGCGTTCCCACATCTCCGCAAAAAACAATACAGCTAAGCCGCGCGGATGGCCAAAAAACGTCCGTTCGCTCATTTATCTACCTTTGTTCGAATGGTCGGGATGAGATGGTTTTGGATATGAATGGTTACAGCCGGGGAAAGTCACCCGCCTTTAATAACATGGAAGGGACCGTTTTTCCAAGAATCGGTTCCAGCCATCTGGCCCCCGCTAACAACCCTTCCAGATCAACCCCATGTCCCACCTGGCTGCGATTAAGCATGTACACAAGATCTTCGGTGGCGATATTGCCGGATGCATTAGGCGCAAAGGGACATCCGCCAATACCACCAATACTGGCATCCAGGGTATCAACTCCGGCCAGCAGCGCCGCATAAGCATTGGCAATCCCCGTATTTCGCGTGTCGTGAAAATGAGCACGCAAGGGCATGTCTTCCCCCAACACCTCACGCAGTTTGGCAAATAGTTCAAACACCTGGGTGGGTACTCCAACCCCAACCGTATCCGCCAGGGCAATTTCCACCGGACCCGCATCAGCCAGGCTGCGGGCAATGTCAATGACCGTACCGGCAGCTACCTCACCTTCAAAGGGGCAACCCAGGGCCACGGCTATGGTCACCTGTACCGGAAAGTGATTGGTCCGGCCGTGGTTGATTACCTGACAAGCCATATTTACCGCATCCGCAATGTTCAACCCCTGATTACGCTCGCCAAAGGTATCCGATGCCGGCACAACCAGCCCGGCTTCATCAATTTTCTCTGTGGCTAACAGACGTTCATAACCTCGTTGGTTGAGGATCAGACCGGTGTAGGTGACATCACCGCGTTGGGGTAATCCCTGGCATACCGCTTCTGCGTCCGCCATTTGCGGCACCACCTTGGGATGGACAAAACTGGTGACCTCAATGCGTTTGCACCCTGCGGCCAGGGCATAATCCACCAATTGCAGCTTTTGCTCGGTGGATAACATGCGGTCTTCGTTTTGCAGGCCATCTCGGGGTGAAACCTCCATTACCGTGACCGTACTTGCTATCTGCATAGATGCTCCTGTAGCGCCCGTTGTTAAAACCCCTCCCGGAGCGAAACGGTTTTGTTGAACACGGCCGCATCACCCCCATCTTTACAGAAATAGCCTTGACGCTCGAACTGAAAACGGCGGGTTTTGCTGTTTATAATTGCCGGTTCCACAAAGCCATCGAAAACCGTCAGGCTGTTGGGGTTAATGTCGTCCAGAAAGGTGGCGGCACTGGGATCCGGCACGGTAAATAATCGGCCATAGTCACGAATCTCAGCCGGTATCGCGTGGTCAGCGGACAGCCAATGAATCACTCCGTTCGGCTTTAAGCCGCTGGTGTCCTGGCCGCTCCTGGACTCGGGGAAGTAAGTGCACCGCAGTTCGGTAATTTGCCCATCAGCATCTTTTACCACCTCGTCACAACGGATAATAAAGGCATAACGCAACCGTACCATTTCACCTGGGGCCAGGCGCTTCCATTTCTTGGGTGGGTTTTCGCTGAAGTCATCCTGCTCAATATACAAGCTGCCGCCAAAGGGGAGTTCCCGCACTCCCAGGGTTTCGTTTTGTGCATGCCACGGACCACTCAGCATAAGGCTGTGGTCCTGCCAGTTGGTGATGGTAACCCGCAGAGGACGCAGCACCCCCATCCCACGGGGTGCCGTGGATTCAAGATCTTTGCGCACACAAAAATCCAGCAGGTTCATTTCGATCCGATTATCCTGCTTGGTCACCCCAATGCGCCGGCAGAATTCCCGGATGGCTGCCGGCGGCACACCACGCCGACGCAGACCCGCCAAGGTGGGCATGCGCGGGTCATCCCAACCCGCCACAATGTGCTCATCCACCAGACGGTGCAGCAGGCGTTTGCTCATCACCGTGTATTCAAGACCCAGGCGGGAAAATTCGATTTGCGGCGGGTGATAGTTGACATTCGCGTTTTCAATCACCCAGTCATACAGGGGTCTGTGATCTTCGAACTCCAGGGTGCACAAGGAGTGGGAAATACCTTCCAAAGCATCACAGATACAGTGCGTGTAGTCGTACATGGGATATATACACCAGTCACTCCCGGTACGCTGATGAGTCACATGGCGAATCCGATAGAGGACCGGATCGCGCATATTGATGTTGGGTGAGGACATATCGATTTTTGCCCGCAGCACATGTTCCCCGTCGGCAAACTCCCCCGCCCGCATACGGGCAAAAAGATCCAGGTTTTCCGCCACGGAGCGGTCCCGGTAGGGACTATTTTTACCGGGTTCGGTTAGGGTGCCCCGGCTTTCGCGAATTTCCTCACCGCTTAAGCTGCAGACATAGGCCTTGTCCTTGTTAATCAAATCCAACGCAAACTTGTATAGTTCTTCAAAGTAGTCCGACGCATGGGTAACGGCTGTCCAGTTAAAGCCCAGCCAGGCCACATCCTCCTTGATGGCTTCCACATATTCCTCGCTTTCCTTAATGGGATTGGTATCGTCGAAGCGCAGGTAAGTCGTACCCCCGTACTCAGCGGCCACGCCAAAATTCAGACAAATACTCTTGGCATGACCAATATGCAGATAACCATTAGGTTCCGGTGGAAATCGGGTCACAACGCCACCAGTCAGACGCTGATCCGCTATATCTTGTTCAATTCTTTGGCGGATAAAGTCCTTGGGTTCATTTTCTGCAGCATCTCGGCGCGTCATAGTTTTAAGTACGTCCCATAAATTGATAGTTTCTAGCGGCGTGCGCATCTTGCACTACACTTGAGTAATGGAAAACCCCTAATCGAGTCCCATCGAAGCTGTACTATGAGTGAAGATCAGACAAACCCGGCCCCCGAAGACAACGATAGCTTGCAGGCGTGGATGGATCGCGCCAAACGTGCCCACGAATTGGTGGAAGCTGTGGATCTGGACAAAGTTGTCAAACACGACACCGAAGAAGTGGACAAACTAAATTCGGTTACCGGTGCTCTGGCCGACTTATCCGACGGGAAAGAAATTACCCACGTTGAGGGTGTGGACGAGGTGGTTGAGTCCCTGGATCCCGCCGCAGAACGCAAGGTACAGTTGCTCAGCCAGATGGCCGCCGTGGGCTGGAGTGACCGGCTGGGCCGCGTGCTGTTTATCGAAGGTGGAAACACCTCTTTGAAGCCCGTTGAGTTGATTCCTCATCGCAAGGGACTACCGGAATACGATATTTGTATTGCGCCGGAGCAAGCCGTGGGTAACGGCAATTTTGCCCTGTTTATTTCTGCCAATGGTGTTTTCAGTGCCTCTGTCAGCGAGCCCACCAGCAAACACCACTGGCGAATATCACGCAGCCAGCCTTATGAGAGTGTGCAACAACTGTTAAAAACCATCATTCAATTTGGGCAAGTTGGGGAAGACAACCGCTAGCGCGCTTTGACCGTACTTTTGACCAGCAGGCTGAATAAAAAAGTAATACCATAAGCTTTTGCCTGCGAAAACCATCTTGCCGCGAATCGGAGCTTTAGTAGTTGGCTGCTGTGTTGCCTTGCTTGTCCTGTCCTGGAACGAAGCTCAACGCCCGTTAACGCAAAAAATTGCCGGGAACCTGCTGGGCGAAACCTGGTATCGGATAGAAATGCAGTCCGACCATGTGGGTTTTATGCACAACAATGCATTCAGGGATGGTCTTGGGCGTTGGCACTTTGCTTCCACCACTCATTTTTTACTGGGGGATAACACCCCAACCACCCTCAGCAAACACCTGACCTTCGCTGCCTCCGGGAAAATGCAACGGGCCCGGTATACCCACAAACAAAATGGCGAAACGTTGACCACCACTTTAAGTCCAATAGCGCCAGATCCCGCGGACCCGGTGGCCACCAGCCAATATATGGCCTTATTGGACCGGGGCAGACCCGGGCGGAGTAATCAAACCAGCAGTGTGCCCGTGGATTGGGCCTTTAACCTGGCGGACTTTGTTACCCTGGAAACCTGGCTGGCAACACAAAACCCCAGGGCCGACCAGGAGAAAGTTGCCCCCAGCCCGGACTTTGAGCGCTTAAGAATTACCCAGCGGCCCTATCGGGTCATTGAAAAAAACCCTACCGGCTACGTCGTGGAGAACAGCGCCCCTTTTGCCGCCAACCGTATTCAGTTGGACCATCATTACAGACCCACTCAATTGCACATGGCGGGAATTTTTCAGATGGTGGCCACAGATCAGGCGGATGCCATTGCCCTGAACCGCCTGCGCCGCAAAACCACCTATCAATTTCCGTTGGATAAGCGGTTGGACCAACACACTTCGCTATTGTCGCTGCACCTGAGCGTGGACAGCGAAGGAATTGTAGCCCTGCCGCGGAATCTGAAACTGTTGGCCGGTCATGTTGGAACCGCGGGGAACGGTGAACAACATGTGGGTGAGGAATTGCGCTTCCCCATCACCCACCCGGACATCCAAAGCTTGAGTCAACAAGCCATCGCCCGGGGTCAATCTGAGGAAGACATTGCATTTTTGTTGGTGGAATTAACTCACAAACAACTTCAATACGCCGAGGACCGCCCGGCGGGTTCTGTAACCGCTGCGTTAGAAAAGGGTGCCGGGGAGTGCACAGACTACGCTGACCTGTACACCACCCTGGCCCGGGCGGCGGGGTTACCGGCAACCACCGTTTACGGCCTGGCCTATAAGGACAGCGCAAACCCCGCCTTTGTATTTCACGCCTGGAATGAGGTTTTTGCCAACGGCCGCTGGATTGCCGTAGATCCCACCTGGAATCAAACCCGCATTGATGCCGCCCACATTCCATTGACCGATGCCCAGGCGGCCAATCTGATGCTTGCCCACAATACCCATGGCGTACGCTTTACCGTATTGGATCAGGCTTATTTCTAAAATCCGCTTACGTTGGGGTCTGACCCCAGCGTAAGCGGTTATCCGCGGATGCGTAACAGTCCTTCTTGGGTCATGGAGGCGATGAGGTGACCGGTTTGGCTGTAAAAGTCTGCATGGACAATACCGCGGGCGCCTTGGGAGGTGGATGTGCGTTTGTGAAACAACATCCACTCATCAATGGGCACCGGGCGGTGGACCCACAAGGCGTGATCCAGGCTGGCCAATTGCAGCTGTTCCCGGGTGACGTTGCTCTGGTGGGGCAGGCTTGCCGTCGATACCACACCCATATCAGAGGCATAAGCCAGCAAGCTGTGCGCCAGGATATGGTTTTGCGGGTCAACTTCGCCCTTGAAACGAATCCAGGTTGGATTCCAAAACCGCTCCGCCCGCCAGGCATCACTGCCCACCGGGAATACCGAGCGCATCTCAAAAGGCCGGTCGAGTTTTGCCAACACACCCAGAATATAACCTGCATCGGTTTCTTCAGACAGCGCTTGGGCGGTTTGCAAATCATCGGCCAGGTCTTCCGGGAGCGGTACATTAGGCATGGATTGGGCATGTTCAAAACCCGGTTCTTGAATTTGGAAGGACACATCCATGTTAAAGA
>JANQMF010000159.1 GCA_028280225.1 Pseudomonadales bacterium
AAACAAAGACAACTTCACTCGGACTCCTAAGCCTAAAATTGTTTTTGTTTAGAAAAGGCCCAACCTTTTCTCCCCAACATTTCCCTCTCGGGAACCGCACAAAAATCTATGATTTTTGGCCCATGCGGTCCATGCGCTAACTGTGTGTTAGCGCTGACACCACTTGATCTACAACCTCATCCGCCAGGGCACGCATTTCTTCATCCGTGCGGTCCTGTATGGGATGCCGTACAAAACAACGCCGGGCATCCATACCCAGGGCTTGCGCCTGGGCCTGGGCGGCGCTGACAAATTCCTCAGACGCAATGGATACCGAGGGGATACCCTGAATCTCAAACCATACCGTGTCATGCAAACTGCACGTGGTACAGGAGCCTCAGTCAGCCAGCGCCTCGATAACAAAGTTGTTTTCGTTTTGAATTTGTCTGCGCAGTGGTTCCGGCGCAGGCTTGGTAAACGTGGGCTTGGCGTACCGGTTAAATGTCACCTCCGGCAACCGTTCGGACAACAATTCCTCCAACCGGTCGATTAGTACGTTCCCCCGGGGCTTGGATATATCCAATAAAGCCACCGCCCCGCTGATCACCCCCGGACGCGGAGAAATCTGCCGTTCCACCGGCACCCGTTCATCGGTAGGGTCTAAAATAGTGGTCATAACACACCTTTATTACCATTAAAGCTCATCAATTTTACGCGACACGGAGATAGAGCCAATTTCTCCGGTTGCCCAGCCGTGGAAAGCGCCGGAAAACTTACCCGCCTCGGCACCAGCCACAACAATGTGTATATCGTCTTCACGCTTAAACTTTGGCAGGGGTTTTTCCAGCTCTTCGGCACTCATTTTAGCCGCCAGTCTGGGGGAAAGACCCGCTCCGGATATTTCATTGCCGACCAGATCTTTAACGGGGCGAGCGGTTACCTCTTGAATACGCCGCCTCAGATCTGCCTTGGTATATCCATCGCTGACCAACGTATCCACGTGTTCCGGCACCACCACCAATAAACAGTCCGTGGAAAAATGCGCTTTGGGGTTAAAGGCAGACTCCAGACAAAGCCCCATGGTTCCCGCCAGTTGAGCCGCAGTGCGGGATTCCTGATCAACAATCAGCGACGGACCGCCCGTCATGGTAAAAACAGTCACCACAGAATCTTCTTTGGCAAAACCCCGCTCCACATGCAGGGGGGGCCATGGGCTGCGCTCCTCCCACTCGGCAAAACACATGGTGAATTTCATTGGGTTGCCCAGGGTTGAACGTTCGGTGCCCCCCGGCCGGGCGCCACCAATATTGCGGATCAGCAGGCGTACCGCCCGGCCAATGGTGGCGTTGGCGCGATTACCCTGGCCCAGGGCCCCCAGCTTCATATTTAAACCAATTTGTTCACGAATAGGGCCGTTAACCACAATCACCGGGCTGGCCCCCATGGTGGTTGCCATAACGCCATGGACATTGTATTCATTTGTGCAAATGGCCTGAACCACGGTGTTGATCACGGGCATGTATTCCGGTTTGCACCCGGCCATAACCGCGTTAATGGCCACCTTTTCTACCGTCACCTCCCCCATATTCGGCGGCATCACCGCCAGCACCTCTTGAGGGTCCCGTTGGGTCCCACCAAGCATGCGCAAGACCCTTTCGGGGGTTGGGGGCACCAGGGGCAAACCGTCGGAAAAACCCTGGTCGAACATGAATTCAACCTCGTCATCCGCGCTGCCAATTTCAATACGGCGCGCGCGCAGGGGACTGTTTTCAGCTTCCGCCTGCAAACGTGCGGCAAGGGTTGGATCAACGGACAACGATCCACAACCGGGCCGCCAGTCCGGCAGCTGTTCCCAATCGATATCCAGGGTATTGGGTACCTGCTCATCCAACAGGGTCCGCCACTCTTCTTTGACAAAACCAACCAGGTTTTGCCTCGTCTCACCCTGGGCATCGGTCAGAAACAGTGTGGGTACGGTATCGATGTCCGTGGCAAAAGAAACTTTAAGGGTGGAATCGTCCAGAATATCAAAGGGGGGCTGAAATTCTTCTTCCAGGATCCGGTTACCCGCCTGGGTCTGCCCCACCACATACAAATCCAAGGCTTCCGCCGAAGCGGTGTATGCCGCTGCCAGCACCGGCATCACTTCCCGGCAAGTAGGGCAATCTTCCTTAACAAAGCAAACCAGGCTGGGGCGCCGGCCGGGAAAGGCAATATCTTCACCCCGGCTGTTCTGCAGTGAAAACGGCACCATTTGCATTATTTTGTCCCCACCCTCCAATTTGTATTCATTCTCTACACCTTGAGTTTCACAGTCTATACCGAGTACAGTTTTCCTTTAGTACAAATTTTGAGGTTAGCAGTGGCTGAAATAGACGATTTTCGAAGCGAAGTAGCAGGCTGGCTGAAGGAAAATTGCCCGGATGGCGCCCGTGGACCGGGCCAGATATCCAATGGCAGCAGCAAAATCACCCTGGAGCCTGATGTGGCTTTGTGGCTGGAACGATGCGTCGAACGGGGTTTTACCGTGCCCACCTGGCCGAAGGAATACGGTGGCGGGGGGTTGTCTCCCCAATATGCCAAGGTTTTGTACGAAGAAATGGGGACAATCAGTGCCCGCGTTCCCCTCACGGGCATGGGCATTTCAATGATTGGCCCAACCCTGCTGGAATATGGCACTGATGAGCAAAAGGCGCGCCACGTGCCAAAAATTGCCCGGGGTGAAATGCAGTGGTGTCAGGGTTATTCAGAACCCAACGCGGGTTCTGATCTGGCTTCTCTAAGCACCCGGGCAGAGGATAAGGGTGATCACTTTCTCATCAACGGGCAGAAAATCTGGACCTCAGGTGCCGCCACGGCGGATTGGATGTTTATCCTGGTCCGTACCGACCCGGACGCCCCCAAACACGACGGCATCAGCTTTATGCTGCTGACCATGGACCAGCCCGGCGTGACCACCAGGCCCATACGTTTGATTTCGGGCTCTTCACCCTTTTGCGAAACCTTTTTTGATAACGCAGTGGCCAAAAAGGAAGACCTGGTGAGTGAGCTCAACAAGGGTTGGACCGTTGGCAAGCGCTTGTTGCAGTTTGAACGTTCAGGCATTGGCGGTTTATCCGGTGCGGCGCGAGGCACCTCCGGCCAGACCCTCATCAGGGTAGCCAAGGACTATGTGGGAGAACAGGACAGCAAAATTGCTGATAGCGGACTGCGGCGCAAAGTGCTGAACCTGAATATGAATCGCGCTGCTTTTCAGATAACCGCGCAGCGTGCCAACGAAGAAAACAAGTCCGGCACTCCCGGCGCGGCAACCTCCATATTCAAACTGTTCGGGGCTGCGCTCCAACAGGATAGCGCAGAACTGAAACGCGAATTAATGGGCTTTCGCGGTTTGGGGGCGCACGAGGAAGTGGGCTTTACGGAAGAAGAACTGCTTGCCACCGAAGAGTGGCTGCACCTGCGCACCACCACAATTTATGGCGGCAGCAACGAAATTCAAGCCAACATTATTGCCAAACGTGTGCTGGGCTTACCGGAATAACCGCTAACGTTGGGGTCTGACCCCAATGTAAGCGGATTAGCTATCTGCTAACGCTGGGGTCTGACCCCAACGTTAGCGAATTGGGAGGAATTAGAATGGCGACTATTGAAGGGTTTGCAACGATTGGGGTCGACAGTCTGACGCCACATATAGGTGCTGAGATCAGCGGTGTGGATTTGTCCGCACCCTTGAGCAACGAGCAGTTCAGTGAAATTTATCAGGCGTGGCTCGATTGGAAGGTGGTGGTTTTTCGCGATCAGCACATCAGTCAGGAAGACCACAAGGCTTTTGCCCGGCGTTTTGGGTCGTTGCACGTACATGCCCTGAAGCATAACCAGGGCGGTGATCCGGAAATCTTAAACGTAAAGACTAACAAGGACTCAAAATTCACCGCCGGCAACGGTTGGCATACCGATGTCACGTGCGACCCGGTGCCACCCCTGGGTTCAATGCTGTATGTGAAGGAAACCCCCGGGGTTGGCGGCGGAGATACCCTGTACGCTGATATGTATCTGGCTTACGAGTTGCTCAGCGATGCCATGAAGGACTTTCTCGGCACCCTTGTTGCGGTCCAT
>JANQMF010000189.1 GCA_028280225.1 Pseudomonadales bacterium
TCCGGCGCAAACAGGCTTTTCACCCGGTCTATCAGGAAGCCCCGGACATCTCACCTTGTTCCGCCACCGACAGGGCGTTATAGCGGTACAAACTATCCGTAACCCGGTGACCCGCCCGTTTGGCCATACGGTCACGCAGCCAGGCTTTGACGCCGCTGAGGTGGAATACCCTGGCATTTCGCCGCGACCCCATTTGGATCGCCGCGGTACGTGCCCTGCGCAGATCTTCGTAACGGGAAAGCCCATCCACCACGCCAAAGCGTTTCAGACAACCCGCCAGCACGGCGCCATCCTCAATCGCCATGGCAGCGCCCTGGGCCATAAAGGGTAGGGTGGGATGACAAGCATCCCCCAGCAGGGTGATGCAGCCCTTGCCCCAGCCACTCATCGGCTCGCGATCAAACAGGGCCCACTTATACAGCGTATCTTTGTCCACCCCGCCTACAAGCTGCTGAATATGACTGTGCCAGCCACTGAAGTCCTGTTGCAGCTCGGACAAATCTCCGGGTTGTGTCCACGACTCAGTGGTCCAACCCTCCTTTTCCACCACACACACGCAGTTGATCAGTTCACCCCCACGCACGTAATAGTGCACAAAGTGTTTGCCCGGCCCCCACCAAACCGCCGCTGTGGGGGGAATCAGTCCGGCGGGTAAACGTCCCGCGGGCACCAGGGCCCGCCAGGCCACGTTGCCGGTGAATCTCGGATTCTGTCTCCCCCACAAGGTTTCACGGACAACCGAATGGATACCATCCGCGCCAATTAAGGCGGCACCCACTTGCTGTGTAGTGGCGGCACCATCGGTGATAGTCACCTTAACACCATCGTCTGTCTGAACAAGATCCTGCACGGATTGCCCAAGATGTAGCGACACCGCACTGGTATCTTCAGCAGCGCGGGCCAGAACATCCAGCAGATCCCCGCGATGAATATGGTAGTAAGGCATACCATAGCGCGCTGTGATTTGTTCACCCAACACATGTTCCGCAATCAAACGACCACTTCGCCAATGTTTAAACTGCGTGGCTTGGGGTAAAAAAGCCCGGGAGCGTAAAGGTTCCTCCAAACCCAAGTTATGCAAGACCCGGGTGCAATTGGGTGACAGCTGAATCCCTGCCCCCACCTCACCCAGTTGCCGGGCTTGTTCGAACACGGCAACCTCAAAACCTGCCCGGGCCAAACACAGGGCGGCGGTAATTCCGCCAATCCCGCCACCGGCAATCAGCAGCCTTGTTGTTGTCCTTGTTGTAGTCATTGCCACCTGGTCTTTGCAATATTTCCCCGCGCAGTCTAAAGCTATGATCCGTAAACACACAACACGTCAAACATACAGAATGTATGTCCCTACCGGTTAAATTAACGATCTAAGCACCTTCCGTAGCCTTTACGTTCAGCAGCAGCGTGCAAATTGCCGCTTTCGTTGGAAGTCTGTTGATACTGAACCCCCGGCTCCTGCTAACCTGCCCGCCTCATAACCATTCTGTTACGCGCCCCCCGCATACACGTACCAGGAAGGCACCAGACAATTTTTTACGGGATACACATGGCAACCACACCGGCTACCAGGCAACCATCCAGCGAAATCTTCGGCTATGCAAAATTTCTGATACGCCTGGCCTGGACCGTGGAAATTGTTGCTGTCCTTATTGGTCTGACAATTTCCGTGGTGGTGGCGGTCAGCGCGTTTCAGTCTTTTGAAGACTATGGCAGAACCGGCCTGCTGGACACCGGATCCGCTGTCCTTGTGGCCAGTTTACCCTTTGTTCTTATCGCTCTGGTCGAAATATGCAAAATACCACTGACTTTTGCCTTTCTTGCTGTGGACAGCAAATTGTGGCGAACCTTGTTCATGGGCTTTGTGCTGTTTCTCTGCCTCATTACTTTCGAAACCATGTTCAACGGCTTCGAACGTAATTTTTCGAATCTCAACCGGGCCATAGACGAACGCCTGAACAACATTGAGCGTATCAATGGCCGCGTTGACCTGCTTCAGGTTCGCCGCAACAACATTGTCCGCTTCTCCGAAGAGGATGTTCGCCGCGAGGTAGAGGATGGTCTTTCTGTTCAGCAAGCAGAATATGGCCGCGGGTTGCGCTCGGTAGAGCAAAACACCAACAAAGCACTGGCTGAAATAGACTACAGCTTTGAGGCAGACAATGCTGCTGAGCAACAACGCCTGGAACTGTTGTTGGACCAGTACTACGAAAACTGGCGGGTGGAAACCGCTGCCGTGGAAGAACGTTTTTCCGTGCTGTTGGCCGACAATCTACAGGGTAGTGCGGACGAACGCGGGCGGCTTTTGAACGAACTCGAAGCGTTGAAGGCAGAGATGGAAGATGCACTGTCCCGGGCTAACTTTTTCACCCGCAGCACAATCGAGAACAAGTACCGGGCCCTTGTGGCCGCTAAAGAAGCACAACTGACCACAATCACCACCGGCTACCTGGGTGCTGATGCCATCGAAAAACAATCTTCCATGGAAGCCCAGCTTAAATCTCAGCTGGAGTTTGTAAATCAGAAGTACAGCCGCCGGGTGGAAGATGTTAACCGGCGCCTGGCCGAGGTTAAGCAGGATCTGGTTGAACAAACCCAGGCAGCGCAACAACTCCAGGTCCGGATTCGATCCGGCGCTTCAACACAAAGATCTGCCCTGGCGCGCATCAAGTCCGAAAAAGACCGGGAACTTAATGCCTATCTGGAAGACAAGCTGACGGAATTAGAGACATTTATGCAGGATGCTTATGCCCTGGATGAAGAGATGTTTCAGCTGCGCAGTGAGCAGACGGAACTGCAAACCCAGATTAATCACTTGATTAATCAAAACCAGATTTATCGCCTGGCCATGTATGCCTATGGCAAGTCTTCTCCTACCGAAGTAGACAAGGGTTCTGTTGGGGTTGTCGGCTTTATCTGGTTTGGCTCCTTGTCACTTATTGCCGCGGTATGCGGCGTGATGCTGGCCCTGGCCGGATTTTACCTAAGAGGTTACCTGCACAAACTAGGACGCTGAGTAGATGGTTGGCAGCGTTGCGTCAGCGCCCTCCCAACGTCTGTTCCAAGGCACGCTTAATGCCGGTGCAATCTGACCGGCAATTCGGTGATACCCCGGATGAAGCTGGAATTCAGATACTTTGGCTGCCCCACCACTTCAACCCAGGCATAGCGGCGCATAATCTCCTCCCACAAGATAGTCAGCTGCATTTCCGCCAGCCGGTTACCCAGGCAGCGGTGAATGCCGTAGCCAAAACTCAGGTGTTGGCGAGCCTGGGGACGGTCTATGATCAGCTTGTCGGGTTGAAAAAAGTGTTCATCATCACGATTTCCTGACAAGTACCAAATGGCTACCTTGTCCCACTTTTTGATCTGCTTGTCACCTATTCGGGTGTCTTGCATGGCGGTGCGGCACATATGCGCCACCGGCGATTGCCAACGGATAATCTCCGACACCATGTTGGGAATCAGACTTAAATCGCCGCGCAATTTGTCATATTGATCCGGGAATTCATTAAGGGCTTTCACCCCGGCGGAAATACTGTTGCGGGTGGTATCATTGCCACCCACAATCAGCAACAACACGTTCCCCAAAAACTCGTTGGGTGGCATGTTACGGGTCGATTCACCATGCGCCATGAAGGAGATCAGATCTTCACCGGGTACCGACGCCTTCTGGCGCTGTTGCCAAATGTCGTTAAAGTATTCAAAACACCTCCAGATCTCGTTAAAGCCTTCAGATGGTGTATCAAAATAATCCGGGTCTCCAATCCGTTCCACGGTATCCGACCAGTGTATCAGCAGGTGCCGGTCCTCCTGAGGTACGTCAAACAAGGTAGCTAACATACGGCCCGTCAGCTCCACTGATACTTCGCGCACCCAATTGAAAGTTTCACCCTGGGGCAAGTTGTCCAGAATATCCCCCGCACGACGACGAATTGTATCCGCCAGCGCCGCCAGCCGGCTTGGCGTAAACATGGGTGCCACCACCTTACGCTGCTGATCGTGTAACGGCTGATCTTGCATGATAAACATCGGCAGATGAAACAGTTCGTCCGGAGGTTCGCTAATGGGGCGCCCACCCAGGCGGATACCACCATGCAGAATGTCAGATGAGAACAGTTGCTGGTGAGTGTCGACATACTTCACATCTGCAAACTTGCACACTGACCAGTAAGGCCCAAACTGGCTGTTTTCCGTAAGGTGAACCGGGTCTTCCCCACGCAACCGCTGAAACACCGCAAGCTCTTTGTTTTGCTGAAACCAGTCACCATTGCCGGGATCCAGCTGGTCCAGAGGCAACCGGGCAGGATCGGCATCCGGCTTTAAACGCCATCGTGCACGAATCTCGGCATTTGAAGTATTGGTCTCAAATAACGGCTGTGGCGGCTTGTCCGGCATTTAGATTTCCCAGAACCTGTTAATCGCGTTGGGCCTAAGCCCTTTTCTTCTCAAGCACAAAAGCTTCCGTAAGGCGTTCCCGAACCTCACCCTGATGCTGAAAATACTGGCGGAATCCACCGTTGTAGTTACCGTCCTGGCGCCGGTTTTGCGCCCCTTCAAAGTTATAGTAACCCGGCGTGCAGTCCTGGTTGCGGGAGGTTTTTCCACGGTGCTTGATCACTTCCTGCACCCACCATTCTTCAGCTTCGTAGGTTGGATCTAAACTGTGTAGTTCATGTTGCCGCAGGTAGTCGATACAGGCGGCGATGTGATCCCCCTGTGTCTGCAGCATGTCCGTTAAATTAAATTGAAAGGAGGCCTGATAACCCCCCATAATAAACAGGTTGGGGAAACCGGCCGTATGTATCCCCAGCAAGGTACGGATGCCATCAGCGTACTTGTCATTCAAGTTTAAGCCACCCCGGCCAACAATATTGTTGTAGATTCCCGTTTGCTGAACTTCAAAGCCGGTTGCATAAATCAGCAGATCCAAGTCGAATTGGCGGCCTTCAAATACCGGGCCTTGTTCCGTGATTCGGGTAATTCCCTTACCCTGTGTATCCACCAGATGTACGTTGGGTAAATTAAAGGTCGGCAGATATTCGTTGTGAAAACAAGGCCGCTTACACATAAACATGTACCACGGTTTCAACGCCGCCGCGGTTTCGGGATCCTCAACAATTTCATCAATGCGGCGATGAATGCGCATCATGTAATCGATGTTGGCGTTTTCCTGTTTGCGCAACTTGTCCTGTGGCGACATGGCCGCCAGTTCCGCCTTCTTCTCCGGTGACAGCTCTACAGCAGCCAGTACTTTCTCCCGGCGCCGGGCCTGCCAACCGGGTTTTAGTTTACGCGCCCAATTCGGATCTGTTGGCCAATCATCCCGCACATCAATTGACGAGGGTGTACGCTGAAAAACATAAACCTCTTTTGCGGTTTTGCCCAGCTCCGGCACAATCTGCACCGCGCTGGCCCCCGTGCCGATGATCCCAACCACCTTATCCTTGAGATGTTCCAGGTTTTGACCCGTATAGGCATAATCCCAGCGCGAGGTATGGAAGGAGTGCCCCCCAAATGAGGTCATGCCTTCAATATCCGACAACTTGGGCTTGGACAGTGTACCGTTTGCGCAGATGACAAATTGCGCACGCATCAGATCACCGCGATCGGTCTGCAGGTGCCACATCTGCTCTTCTTCGTTCCACACCGTGGAAGTGACCGTGGTGCCAAACACTGCCAATTCATATAAGTTGTATTTTTTGGCGATGGCCTGGCAGTGACTGAAAATCTCCGGTCCACGGCTGTAATGGTTTACCGGCACATAGTCCATTTCGTCCAACAGGGGCAGATAGTCGTAACCCACCACATCACAGGCTACCCCGGGATAACGATTCCAGTACCACGTACCACCCACATCAGCGCCCTTTTCCACAATGCGAATGCTTTGCACACCCTTTTCACGCAAGCGCGCTGACGTGAGTAGCGCGGAAAAACCACCACCGATAAACAACACCTCCACCGTATCGTTAATGGGCGGCCGGTCTTCAACCTCACCGGCATAAGGGTCAATAGCATACTTAGCCAAATCGCCTGAAAAATCCGAAGTAAACTGCCGGGTCCCAGGTGGACGGTAATGCAGACGAACATCCCTTTCCTCACGAAATTTCTCTTTGATTTCATCATAATAGGTTTGCGGGCGAGGCGTTTTGGGCATGGTGGTTTCCAGATGATAAGCAGATGCTAGCGTCCAATATGAAACATTAATGTTTCGTTTAAGTCAATTTTGTGATGACTTGTCCGGTATCAGACTGCCGGACACCCTACCATAACCGGACTGCCGGTAGCAGTTTTATCAAAAAACTGGTACAACGCAGGCTACCAACGCTTATTCAAACCCACAGCCGAAAAGTGGAGTCTCATCAATGTCAAATCTACCCAAGGGGGACCCGGTTGCCCTGATCGTCGGCGGCGGACCCGGAGTCAGCGCCAGCTGCGCAAGACTGTTTTGTGCACACGGCATGACCGTGGCCATTGCGGCACGTAATCCGGACAAAGCCGTTTTGCAAAGTCTGGCAACACAGCATGGGGTCAAAAACTATGCCTGTGACGCCAGTAATCCAACTTCCGTAGAACACCTGTTTACCCAGGTCAGTGAGGAACTGGGTCCCCCAACTCTGGTTGTACACAATATCGACGGCCGCAGCCCGGATGTTTTTCGTAAACCCATCACCGAGGTAGATCCTGACCTGGTCCTGAGTACCCTGCAAAACTCGAGCTTCAGCGCATTCCTGGTAGGGCAGCAGGCGGCACGCGCCATGCAACCCTTGCCCACGAATGACAAAGGCAAAAAGGGCACCATCATCTTCACCAATGCCAGTGCCGCCTTTAAGGGTTACCCTTTAAGTGGCGCCTTTGCCATGGCTTCACACGGTAAGGCCGGTTTGGCGGAAAGTATGGCCAGAGAGTTGATGCCCAGCGGCATTCATATTGCCCATGTCCCCATTGATGCGGCCATTGGCTGGACACAAGATGATGGTACCCGTAAACATCGCCTGGCCGGCACCACCGTGGACGACAACATGGCAGACCCGGACCGGATTGCGGAGACCTATCTGCACCTGCACAAACAGCACCGTTCAACCTGGGCTTACGAGGTGATCCTGCGTCCCTGGGTAGAAAATTGGTAAGCTTGCGCCAGGCATCACTACCCTCGGCTAGTGCCCCTTAAAACTGGGCTGACGCTTATCCATAAATGCCCGAATGGCTTCTTTTGCATCCTCGGTCTGAAAGGCGCGGATCATGTATTCAGCCTCCTGGTCCAGGGTTGCGGCAAGATCACTGGTGGCCGCCTTGTTAATGTTGCGCTTCATAAAGCGGATGGCTGTGGTGGGACCGTCCGCGATGCGCCTGGCAAACTCAAACGCCTCCCGGCGAAAGGTTTCGGGATCAAATACCCGATTCACAATCCCCAATGCAGCCGCTTCTTCGGCACTCAGCCGCTCGGACAGGAAATACAGCTCCTTGGCCTTGGCCACCCCAACCAGCGCCGTGAGGTTCCAACTGCCGCCATAGTCTCCCGATAGCCCAATATTGCGAAAGGCCGTGGTAATAAAGGCGGATCGACTGGCTACCCGCAAATCACACGCCAAGGCAATGGACAACCCCGCACCCGCCGCGGCACCAGGCAGTGCCGCAACCAGCGGTTTGTCCAGCTGTTGCATCCGCAGGGTGAGGTTGTTTTGCCCGTGTTGCAGACTCCTGACCCGATCCGCCTGGGTGGGCTTTCCCCGGTCATCCCCGCTGCCGGACCCTCCACCCATGCCGCTGACATCACCACCGCTGCAAAACGCATCACCTGCCCCGGTAAGCATGATGCAGCGCACATCAGGCCGCAGTTCCAAATCCAGCAGGCTGGCACGCAGAGCCGGTGTGAGTTGATTCGACAACGCATTTTTCTTTGCCGGCCGGTTCAACATCAGGGTGGCCACGCCGCTGCGGATTTCCCCCAGCAGCTCCTGGGTACCGGTATCGTAATTTGGATCAATATCCAGGTTCATGTTTTCCTCCTGGTGGGTTATTCCAGTGTTTCAGCCCGAATTTAGTTTTTTGATGCTACCATCAATTTTGCCCGGGAGACAGGATGGGAGACAGGACGGGGACAATCAGCCGGTTGTAAACAACAATTCCCCTTAAACCGCGATACATTGTGTTCATCCACCTGGCTGAAATACTAGGCAAACTCTGATTGCAACAACATTACGCATCCTATATTAAGAAGGGGCTGCGCAACGGGATAGAAGAACACTTGCAAAAAACCTTAGGCCCAAAAACCCTGGCCAGTTATTCTGCGGTCAGCTTGCCCCTGGCTGCCATGGCCATGCCAATGGCGGTTTACCTGCCCCCGTTTTATGCAGAGGCCCACGGCCTGGAGTTGGCCACCGTTGGCCTGGTCTTTACCCTGGCCCGGGTGTGGGATGTCATTACCGATCCGCTGATGGGGATGGCCATCGACCGTTTCGAAAGCCGCTGGGGGCGCCGCAAACATTGGGTGGCGCTGAGCATTCCCCTTCTCATGGTGTCGGTGTGGATGGTCTTTATGCCTGTCCAGAGTGAAGTGACCCCACTCTACCTCGGGTTCTGGCTACTGATGTTGTATATCGGCTATACCATGCTTGGCATTGCCCACCAATCCTGGGGCGCGGAGCTGGCTATCTCCTACGATGACCGCTCCCGGCTGTTCGGCTGGCGGGAGATTTTTGTTCTGGCCGGTATGATCCTGGTACTGGCTCTGCCGGCTACGATTGAGCTTATGGGCAGCAGCAGCCAGGCGCAAAAGGTGGCCAGCATGGGGTGGTTTTGCCTTATTTTGTTCCCGATCACAGTCCTGCCGACCCTGATTTTTGTGCCTGATAAACGAGGAGGTGAACAAGCCTCCATAGTATGGCAGGAGGCTATTCGGGTGATCTTAGCCAATCGTACTCTGTGGCGAATGCTGATTGCGGACTTTGCCACCAATTTTGGCATAACGGCGACGGGTACCCTTTATATCTTTATGGTCACCTATGTCTTTGAACTACCCCAATTTGCAAGTTTTGCCCTGCTGGCGTTTTTCCTGGCCGGTTTTGTGGCCATGCCGGTGTGGTTAAAGATTGCTTACAAACTGGGTAAACACACCACCATTCAAATTGCCATGGTCTATGGCATTCTTGCCAAGCTGGCTTTATTTCTGTTTGCCGACCCCGGCAACGTGACGTTTCTGGCCATCTATACCATATTGTACGGCTTTACCTTTGGCGCCGGACCCACCCTGCTGCGCTCCATGATGGCGGACATCACCGATGTGGATACCCTGCAAACCGGCAAACGCCGCAGCGGTGTTTTCTTTGCATTACTCACCACCACCAACAAACTGGGCAGCGCCGTGGCGGTTGGGGTGACTTTTGCATTTTTGCAAACGGTTTTTGCTTTCTCCCCGGGACCGGATAATACCCAAGGCGCCATTGATGGCTTGTTAATCACCTACTGTGTGTTTGGCGCCGCAGGGATGTTCGCCGCTTACCTGCCCCTTATCCGCTACCCCCTGACCCGGCAGCGTCACGCTGAGATACGCGCCGCCCTGGACACTCAATAACCGCAACGCGCGAGCATATCCGTCAGGGTTTTGTGAAAGTGCACAATACCCTTTTCGTATTGTCCATAGGTGAAGTGAGTATTGGCCGGGCTGGCTAAGCCCGCCTGAATTTCCCGTACCACCGCCGCATCTTCACGCCCACCGGTATCCGCCACAAAGTCGGCATCCCGCTTAACCGAGGTTTCGTTGTCCTTGCCGGACATATCCGCGTTAGCCAGACGATAGGTGACAAAGCGGGTTCTGCCCGGTGCTTCGGGTTCGGAAATGACCATCACCGTGTGTTTGGACAGCACGGCAATGGTCGCATTTGGGAAGATATGGTGGGCATAAGTGACGCAGCCGGATATGTCCCGCTGGGGTGCCGGTATGGACCGGAGTTTTTCAATACGCTGGAAAGGAAAGGTCACCCGGATGTGCGGCCCGGCGGCTTCCACTACATTTAAGTTATCGTAACCGTAGGGGTAAAAGGTTTCCTTGTGCGTGGGCTTGATGTGATAACCCTCCAGGGTGGCTTCCATATTGATTTTCCAGTTTACATCCGCAACGGCTTCGTTACTGGCAAACAATACCTGTTCGGGACTCAGGATGGGTGGCAACGTAGCTAGAGTATCATCCGCCAGGGGTTGCTCCTGACAGATAAATACCAGGCCGTCCTGTTCAAATACCTTTATCGGCACCAGGCCATGGGTGGACTTATCCAGATCCGGAAAGCCTTCCTCGTGGGGCACATATTGTAATGTACCATCCAACTGATAAGCCCAGCCGTGGTATCCGCAGACAATGGCCTTGGTACACCCCTCCCCTTGCAAGAGCTGTTTGCCACGATGCCGGCAGACATTATGGAAGCCGCGTAATTTGCCGGTTTTGTCCCGCAGGACCACCACCGGTCTGCCCGCCGATTTGCGGGCCACATAGTCGCCGGGATGGGTGAGGGCTGAGCTGGGGCAAAACAACAAGGGGATCCGGCGAAACAGGGCCATTTCCTCAGCAAACCGCTGCGGACAGGTATAGTTGGTGACCGGCTCGCGCCAAACCGCGTCACCCACGTCTGTAGTCTGCCCGTCAATGTGGTCAAAGATACGCTGAATTACCACCTGATCAGTAGCGAACTGGGCCATTTGCGAACCCCGAAGTTAGACACCCATTGATGTTGGCGCTTTCCAAGATGGGCGTAAACGGATTTAATGGCCTCAACTCAATTGAGAAAAAATCAACTTGAGAAAAATCATTTAGAGCCCGGACACCACCGGCAAGGGCAGGCAACGGAGACAGACCATGAGCCGACACCTACCACCCCTTAACGCCCTGCGCGCATTTGAAGCTACCAGCCGTCTCGGCAGCGTACGGTCCGCTGCCCTGGAACTGAGCGTCACCCCCGGGGCCGTCACCCGTCAAATCAGGAAACTGGAAGACTGGCTGGGCCAACCGCTTTTTGAACGCAGTTATCGCCAGATCACTCCCACGCCCCCAGGTTATAGTTATGCCGCCCTCATCGGGAAAGCCCTGGATGATATTGATGCAGCCACCCGGGATGTGGCCCACCCGGCAAAAACCACCACCCTGAGGATTTGCGGCTATGCCTCATTAATCCAGCGCTGGGTAATTCCCCGCTGGTCCCGCTACTACAAGGCACATCCCAACGTGGATATCCGCTTTGTCACCACCATGGATCCCATTGCCGAGTTGGATAAATTTGACGGTGCCCTGTGCCTGATACCCGGGCAACTTCGCCACCGGGTTTGCATTCCCCTTTATCCGATTGTGGTGACCCCGGTGTGCAGCCCCAGCCTGTTACCCCTGACAATAAGTGATCTTCATCGCACCACCCTTTTACACTGCGCATCCCGGCCTATGGATTGGCTGCGATGGACAGAGCACGCCGGCCTGGACAACGTCCACACCTCTGCCGGACCGGTATTCCCCGATTTTAATCTGGCTATTCAGGCTGCGGTGGAGGGGTTGGGGATTCTGCTGGTTGACGAGCCTCTGGCGGCCAGAGAAATACAAAGTGGCCAACTGGTTATCCCTTTTGGCCCCAAGCGCACCACCCAAAACAGCTACGGCCTGGTATTTCCGGCAAAACATTCCCATGCTGACCACCTGACGGCCTTTGCCCAGGCCATTTCAGCTTTGTGATCCCACATTAAAATTTTCGGCGGTGGGTGACCCGGACTCAGGCCGAGGTAGCGCCCGTGTCTTTGTTAGCCATACCGGGGCCGGGCACCGCTTTGATCTGCCGGGGACGCAACGTGTTCCCGTCTTTTGAAATGACCGCCATTTTGCGGATGGGTTGTCCGTCTTTACGATGTACAAACACCAGCCGGTCACCCTTGGGGTTGGGTTTGTACCGATCACCCCAATGGGTCATGGCCAGCAAAACCGGTTGAAGATCCAGTCCCTTTTCCGTCAGATGATATTCGGGATGACTACCCTCAGGGGCTACGCGCCGTTCAAAAATACCCTCGTCCACCAGTTGGTTGAGGCGCACCGTCAGTACATTTCGCGCAATCCCCAGGCTTTCCTGAAATTGACCAAAACGTTTACTGCCAAAAAAGGCATCACGCAGAATCAGCAAGGCCCATCGCTCACCGATAACGTCCAGGGTCTGGGCCAGCGAGCAATTCATGTGATCAAACTTTTTGTATTTCATGAGCCAATAATAAAGCATTTCCAATCGGCTTCAAAAGCCCCGCCCCAGGGCATTCAGATGACATCAAAATCCACCACCACCTTACTGCTGATCGGATGGGCCTGGCAGGTCAGCACATATCCCTGGTCGATCTCCTCCGCGGACAGCGCATGGTGCAAATCCATGTCAACCTGCCCCTCAACAACCTGGGCTTTACAGGTTGCACAAACCCCACCCTTACAGGAATAGGGCAGATCCAGACCGTTTGCCATGGCTCCATCAAGAATATTTTCTCCATCAGCAGTCAGCTCAAACGCCACCTCGCGTCCACTTGCACGAACCGTCAACCAGGTGGTCAGACCCGCATACTGTTGTGCCCGCTGCCGGTGTTTTCGCAACGCCGCCTTGGCATCTGCGGCGGAGGCAAAAAACAACTCATAATGTATTTTTGACTCGTCCACGCCAAACCCACGCAACCCCCGGGCAACTTCGGAAATCATGCCTTCGGGACCACACAGAAAGAACTCGTCATAACCCTTGATATCAATTAAATGCTGATTAAGTTCAGCGCCCTTTTTGTTGTTGATCCGGCCGTTAAGAATGGGCGCCGGTTGAGGTTCCGCACTCAGAATGTTGATCCACTGAAAGCGTGTCATGTAGGCATTTTTCAGCCACAGCAGTTCGTCCCTGAAAATAATCGTGCTGGTGCGGCGATTTCCATACAACAGGGTAACCCGGCTGTTGTCTTGGGTGGCGAGCACACTCTTGATAATGGACAGAATGGGGGTAATGCCACTCCCCGCAGCGACACATAGATAGTCCTTGTCCTCACCCGGTTCAATGGGTGAGGTAAATTCACCGTCCGCGGGCATGGTGTGCACCGTCAACCCCGGCTTAAAGTGCTCATGGGCGTAGGCTGAAAACACCCCCCCATCAATTTTTTTGATGGCAACCCGCAGGGGCTCTCCCACCCCGGAACAAATCGAGTAGCTGCGGCGGAGCCTGCGGCCGTTTATGTCCGCCGCCAGGGTCAAATACTGCCCGGGCTGAAAGCGAAAGGTGTCTTCCAGGTCTTCAGGAACATCCAGTTCAACAGACAGGGTGTTATTGGCTTCCCGGCGGGTGCCGGCAATTTTCAACGCATACATGACCATTCCGTTAAAATTCCCGGAAGTAATCAAAAGGCTCATGACAGCTCAGACATCGCATCAAGGCCTTACAAGCGGTGGAACCAAACTCACTAATCACTTCCGTTTGTGCTGAACCACATTGAGGACACGCTGTGGTATCCGGCGGCGCAATGCCGTAGTTTTTCAGCAGCCGCCGGGCATCCGCATCCAGCCAATCCGTTGTCCACGGCGGACTCAGGCGAACCTCAATGTGAAAGTGCCGTATGCCCGCGCCGTGCAATACTTCGCTAATTTGCGCCTTGATCATGCTTATCGCCGGGCAACCCGAATAGGTGGGTGTAATCACGATGCAAAGCTCGTTATCCGCCACCCGTATATCCTGCAAAATCCCCAATTGCCAGATACTCAGTACCGGAATTTCCGGGTCTTTCACCTGATCCAGCAGTTGATAGACAGGCAGGTGCGCAGAAGATTGACGCCTGCGGTTTAACCTGAAGCGCGCCTCGGGCAACAGGGTAAGCTGTTGTTGTGCCCTTACCAATTTAACCCCGGGTAACTGCGCTGGATAACTTGCATTTCAGCCAGCAGATGACCCAGGTGCTCGGTATGCACACCCTGTCTGCCCCCTTTTGCCGCCCAGCCATCTTCGGGAACCACAAGATTACACGCTGCGATATGCGCCAGCACCGCCGCCTGCCAGGTTTGGGTGAGGCCGGCGCGATCCACCGCATGGCCGGTTTGGCACAAGCGGTTTTCCAGATGGTCCATCAGAAAAAACTCTTGGCAATACCCCCACAGACTGTCTAACGCCACTTGAGTACGTTGTTGGCTTTCCGGGGTTCCTAATCCCAGCCGGCGCAGCCAGTGCCTGCTGCGGCGTTGGTGGTAGCTGATCTCCTTAAACGTCTTTTCCGCAATCGCCGCAATCTGCGGCTCTGCCGATTGTTTGAGTCCCGAAAAATACAGGACCTCAAATTCGTCAATTAAAAACTGCCGGACACAGCTGAAGGCAAAGTCACCTCGCGGCAGTTCGACAACCAGTAAATTTTCCATGTCCTTGGCGTCGCGCAAAAAAGCCAGATGGTCCTCGGTCTGCCCCAGGATCTCTCCAGCGTAGGCATAACACATGCGTGCCCGGCCTAAATAATCCAAGGCAATATTCGCTATGGCCAATTCTTCTTCCAGCATGGGGGCATTGGAACACCACTCACACAAACGTTGCCCCAACACCAGGGCATCGTCCCCCAGGCGCCGGGCAAATAATCCCAGATCATTGGCCAAAGCAGGTGATTGGCTCATGAGACTACATATTCTCCACGCCGTCCGGCAGCGGGTAATGGGTAGCATGCCGATAAGGTTTGTCGTCCATGGGATCATAGAAGGTTGCCGCGTCGGACTCCTGGGAGGCATGAATATCCTTGGACGCAACCACCCAGATACTGGCGCCCTCCCCACGCCGGATATAGGTTTCCCTGGCATACTCAAGCGCTTGTTCCGGCGTATGGGCATGCAGGCTGCCGACATGAATATGATCCAGGCCACGCCGGCCGCGCACAAAGACTTCGTACAGGGGTGACAAATTCCGGTTGGCCTGGCTCCGGTTAGACATCTGCAATTTCCCCCCGCGCCACTTTGTCCGCATAAGTTTGTACCGCGGCCCTGACCCAGGCCCCGTCATCGTGAGCTTTTTTGTGATGCTCAAGACGTTGCCGGTTACAGGGTCCATTGCCGTTAATCACCTGCAAAAACTCATCCCAGTCAATTTCACCAAAATCGTAGTGGCCGCGTTCTTCATTCCAGCTTAGTGCCGGATCAGGAATGGTCAGTCCCAGTACTTCCGCCTGAGGCACCGTCTGATCAACAAATTTCTGCCGCAAGCTGTCGTTGCTTGCCCTTTTGATTTTCCAAACCGTGGATTGAGCCGAGTTGGCGGATTCAGCATCGTGCGGCCCAAACATCATCAGCGACGGCCACCACCACCGGTCCAGCGCATCCTGAGCCATGTCTTGTTGTTCAGCACTACCCTTGGCCAGGGTGTACATAATTTGATAACCCTGGCGTTGGTGAAAACTCTCCTCTTTGCAGATGCGCACCATGGCCCGGGCATAGGGCCCAAACGATGTACGCTGCAGGGAGATTTGATTCACGATGGCGGCACCATCCACCAGCCAGCCGATGGCGCCAATGTCCGCCCAGGACAAGGACGGGTAGTTAAAGATGGAGGCATATTTAGCCCGCCCCTCATGCAGGGCCG
>JANQMF010000235.1 GCA_028280225.1 Pseudomonadales bacterium
TATAACGGCTATCGCCAAATCTCATGGGGTGAATATTGCGGACAGCCGCATGACGGTCCTGGGTGGGGAATTTGCCGTACTGATGGAAATAACCGCCCCGGAGCCTGCCCTGGATGCCTTCAGGCAAGCCATGGAAACGTTGTGTGACGGCAAAGATCTGGCTTTTGTCTTTCGCCTGACCCAAGCTCGGCAACTACCTGAGGCTGTGCGCCCCTACACTGCCACGGTTGTGGCCATGGACCACCCGGGCATTGTTCACGGAGTAGCGGAATTTTTTTCCCAGCGCAATATCAATATCAGAGACTTAAATACCTCAACCTCTCCCGCGGCACATACCGGCACTCCGGTATTCAGCGTCAGTCTGATTGCGGAAATACCCAGCGATATAAAGGTGCATACCCTGCGGGAGCAGTTTGCCGAATTTTGTATGGATGCAGATTTAGACGGCAGCCTGGACCCCGCCCCAATATAGGTCAGAGCCCTAAAACAGCAACTCCAAGGCTGCCGCGGCGGCTGCCCCACCATGCTTGGCCCGGCGGCGGCTTTCCACCGGCTGCCCTATGCGTCCGCGCTTTTGCATGGACAGTTGCACCGCTGCGTGTTCCGGGCCCAATTCAACATCTCCAGTAACGTTGAGGGTAACCACTTCCCCGTCCCCGTTGCGCACCACCAGAACTTCCCCGACCGCGGGCTGCCAGTTGATTCGCGTGCCCGTGGAGCGCCAATCTACCGCAACCCCTTTGCGGGTGATCGTGGTGTCCAACCGCCCCTGAGCGACAACCAGATTGTTGTGCCGGATCTCATAGTGATCAACCGGATTCAGCGGTTGAGGCACGTTAAATACAAAACCCCGCCGTTCATCCAGATCCGGAATGCCCATGGCCCCAAAGCGCGCCCGGATGACCTGAACGCCATTCGCGTCCCAGGCCAGAAATTCATAGTCTTTTTCTATACTTTTACCCAGCATCCGATTGGGCGCAACCCTTCCCGTTGGCACCATTCGAAACTTCGTGAGATTGTTGCGCGGGTCCAGCCGCCCGCTGATGGTTAACCCTTTTTTGGAGGCGGGGTTTGCAGCCTGCCCGATACCTGAAGGAACCGGTGCAAATCCTATGGGTGATTGAGCACGATGTGCCAACGCCTTGTTAAAGTGATAGTCACTCACCCACAAGTTGTTGCAGTAGGTCATAAAGTCTCTAACCATTCCGTTAGGGCTGACCAGACTGTCTGAGAAGATGTCGTAGCCCCAGCTGCCAATGCTGCCGTCGTTCTGTGGAAACTGCGGATCCGGATTGGGTGAACTGCAACCGGGGGCATGGCTGAGGTCAAGATTGTGCCCCATTTCATGGGCAACAATAAAAAATTCACCCCCCAGGTCGATACTGACACTGACCGGATAGCCGACGTAGCCAATCCCCGCTGTGCCTGATGTTGATCCGCCCGGAGGAATAATGACGCCATGGTAAAGCCGATTGCTGTTGTCCAAGTCTCTTAGATCGGCCATTTCAATCAATAACTGATCCAGGTCGTAAGCGCCACTGAAGACATAGGGTGTACGCACTTGAACATCGTATTCACCAATCGGCAGCACCTGCAAAGCCTGGCGCAGGAAGGCTGTGGTATCGATGGTTGGCGTTGATCCCTGATAGGTCACCGGGACAAAGGTGATTTCCATTGGACCCGGATCAACCACTGCCAGGTCCATGTTGCCCGACGCCGGAAACCGCACCTGATTAGCACCTGTGCCAACTTCGATGCGTAGCGACGAGTTTGCCTGAACCGCGGCTCCGGGAATAACCGCATAGTGGCTATCCGTCAGGGTTTCGTCCCCAGGCAGGGTGCCGTCGATAGCGGGGGGTGTTTGCATGGGGAAGGTCTGATCAGGACCGCCGGGGGTGACAATCACAACGCTGGCTGAAGGCACCGGCATTATACCGGTGACAAAGGCTCTAACCAGTAGTTCCCGGTTGGCCAGAACCGCGACGCTGAAAGTATTACTCACGGATGAATCAAAAGCCCGAGCCCCCTGGTTGAAGGTGACTTTTTCGATGACAAGGTTAGCCGCCACCGGCGTACAGGTGACCACCACCGGAAGGTTTGTGGTCGATTGTTGTGCGTCGTTTGTCGACAGGGTTAAGTTGCCTGAATAATCTTCATCCTGGCAGGATGCAGCCACGATAATATTCTGGGTACCCCCGGGAGCCACGGAACCGGAGGTGGGGTCTACCGACACACCGTCAATGGACTCAGAAATAGAATAAGTAAGGGTAGCACCGCCCGCGTTGCGGAAGCTAAAGCTCTGATCCGATTGAGCGCCTTGTTGCAGCTCAAAGTTGAACTGCTGGGGGGTCAGGTCCGCCAATTCCGGCGCGGGTTCTTCTTCAGCGGGCAAAGGTGCAGGGGTGGGATTTGGGCCGTCCGAACCACCTGATCCGCCGCCACCACATGCAGCCAGCAGCAAAGTCCCGGACAGATAGATTAATCCCTTAATGGCGCTTATTCTGCGCCACACTCCAAGCCGCACTGCTGCTTCGAGCATGCCTGACACCCACTATTCCCATCAAGGGGTGATCACATCAAATCTAACGGTTATGCGCTGTGATGGGGTTGGCTTTTTACCAACCCGGCCTGGCCCGTGCCTGGTTTTGTCGCAATTTGCGCGGTGTGCTTAGCGGCGTGCTGACGCGTAACCCTGGGTAAGGGGTTTGAGCACCAACTCTACCCGGCGGTTTAAACGTCTGCCGGCTTCGCTGGTGTTATCCGCCACCGGATAGTGGGGCCCCACCCCCAGGGTCACCATCCGGTCCGAGCCAATGCCGGTACCCCGCAGATAGGTGGCCACGCTGGCTGCTCTGCGGTCAGAAAGTGACATATTGTGATCCAACGCACCCGTGCTGTCGGTATGTCCGGTTACGTCCACCAGGGTTTGATCATATTCTTTTAGAACTAAACTGACCGAATCCAACACCGGCAGAAAGTCGCCGCGCAGGTCTGAGCGGTCCACATCAAAGGTGATGTTGCCGGGCATGTTCAACACCAGATCGTTACCCATCCGCGTCACGCTGACCCCGGTGCCCTGGAGTTGGGCTCTCAATTTGTTTTCCTGAGCGTCCATGTAGGCGCCCACGGCGGTGCCGCTTAAGGCACCCACCCCGGCACCAATCAAGGCACGCTTGCGCCGCTCGTCAGCATCGTCACCGGTTAAGGCACCTACCACCGCACCTACGGCAGCCCCAATACCGGCACCCTTTGCCTTGTTGGAGGCAACACGTTCGCCGGTGTAGGGGTTGGTTGTGCACGCAGCGCCCGACACGGCAGCTAAGAGGATTACAAAGTGCAACCTGAGTTTCATATAACACACCCATCAATTTAAAAGGGTCAATTTTGACCTATCGACATGAACAAGTGCTGAACCCAATTATCAATTACTAAAATATCTTCGATGCGCACAGCCTTCAGGCAGCCTATCCCAACTGTTCAATGACGGCACAAGTTAGATCTGCGGTTTTTTGCCAAGAAAATTGCTGACAACGCACCAAAGCAGCTCGACACATCTGCTGGTACAATCCTTCGTCTTCAACCAGTTTTAACATACCACGAAAAATTTCCGTCGTTGATTCGGGGTTTACAAGCAACCCCCCAGCGCCCGCCACCTCGGGCATGGAGGACACGTTTGAAGTGAGCACGGGTTTACCAAAACTAAAAGCCTCCAGAACCGACAGCCCCCAACCCTCATAAAGGGAAGGTGCTGCTACAAATCTCGCCTGCTTATAAAGCGTCTCGAGTCGCTGGTCATCTACCGCACCTATATATTCCACCCCCTGATCAACCAGACTTGCCAACCTCTGGCGCAACTGTTCACTGCGCCATCCCTGCCCACCGGCAAGGGTCAGGGTTGCCTCCGGATACTGCCGCCGGAGCAACAAAAAGGCGTCAACAACCCGCTCTATATTTTTACGCGGCTCCAATGATCCGACCATCAGAATGTTCAACCCCGTACGCGGCAAGTCTGCGACAGATTCCAAGGATACGTTTAAGGCGGACGCCAGCGGTGTCACACGAATTTTGTCAGTGGTCTGGGGGTAGTACTCAGCCAGATCTGCTGCTGTGGCCTTCGAAGGCACAAGAATGGCATCCGCCATGCTCAGCGATGGGGGCATTAATAACTTTTCCGTAAGGCGGCCCAGCCGGACCATGGTCTGCGGCACCCGACGCCAGACGAGATCATGGACTGTGAGTAACTTTTTTGGGCTTTTGTCCAACAACGGCAGATGATGCCGGGGAGACCAAAACAGATCCACACCATCCTGTCTGGCCCAGCCGGGAAACACCGCCTGGGCAAACATGGAACTCACAGCATTCCTGTTCACCCGGCCGTGGCGAACCTTAAAGTTAGCCCCAAACTGTGCCTCCTGGGGCAGTGGGCGATCAGCGTAGAGGTACCACTCATGAGGTGTATTTTGGAGAAGCTTTAGCAGATTCTCCAGGTACCGGCCAATTCCGTTGGGCCCTCTGGTCAACGGCCGGGCATCAACTGCAATTCTCAAAAAGCCGTGCCCTGATTACCGATTCGTTTTTGGGCAAGGCGTTTGTACAAGGCCGAATATCGCTCACCCATTACCCGCCCGGTAAACAGTTGTTCATACCTGCGGCGGGCACCGCAGCCCAAAACCGCTGCTTGCTTCGGGTCAAACCAGAGCTTGTCCATGGCTGAGCGCAGCGCTTTTGAAGACCCGGGCGGCACAACATAACCGGTTTCGTCGTGGACATTGACATGGCTGGTACCCGATCCGACCTCGGTGGATATCAGCGGTTTACCATACATGGCACCCTCCAAGAGTGTCACCCCAAACGCTTCCGAACGAAGATAGGAAGGAAAGACAACCCCGCTGCACAGAGTGAACAGCGCATTTTTGTAGCCATTGGGTACATAACCCGCAAATTCCACGTTATTGATGCCGCCGGCCTCAGCCTGTTGGCGCAATTCCGTTTCCGTGGGTCCGGAACCCGCAATCACAACCGGATATGGGGCCCCCTTGATGGCATCAAGCAAAATGTGCAGACCCTTGTAATACCTGAGAACCCCAACAAATAGAAAAAAACGCTCTCCATAGTTCGCTTTCACCGTGTCCAGATCGTGCTGGGTAGGCGCTTCGTAGGTATCCTGATCGATACCGATAGGAATCACTTCAACTTTTTGCGAATAGCTGGCTAGTACGTCACTGGTTGCGAAGTAATTTGCCGAAGTACAGACGATACGATCCACTGCGGATAAAAACCGATTCATCAATGGCGCATAGACCCGACCCAACAATTTTTGTCTGACGATATCCGAGTGATAGGTCATTAAACAAACCTTGTTGTGCCTGGTGGCAAAATGTAAAACATCAGCGAATGGCCATGGGAAGTGGTAGTGCACCACATCTGCCCATTGAGCAAGTTCAGCAAAGGTGGCAAAGGCACTTGCCGACACCCCGCACGAGGCTATTTCAAACGACTTTTTAACGCGATATACCTTTGCCTCCGGGAAAGTAATCTCCGGCTCCGCAATATTATCCGTCAAGGTGAGCACCCGGGATTCGACCCCATCAATCATCGAGTTGGCGCAAATCTGGCGGATGACTTCTTCCAGTCCACCCTGGGTATCGGGAAAATAGGTGCGGTAGACATGCAGGACTTTCACTCGCCCTGATTTCTGACCGAGTTCGGGTCGATTCCGGGAAGACTCAGCCGTCAAAGAGGCGGCCAAATCTGATCTGTTTTTGAAGCCCGTTTTTAGATTATCTTCAACAGACGCCACAATCTGCTCCCAAAGACCAAGTCTTCACAAGTCTAGTCGGATAGGTGGATAAACGCCGGCTCGGCCAAGTCCGTGACCACCGGCACCTGCCAAACTACCTTGCGGCATAAACTAGAACGTTGAATTAGTCGTTTGGTTGACCACACCGGAAATCTGCTCATTCACCTGCGCCTGCAAGACTTGCTGACTATGTACACCTTGCCTGGAAAATCTCGACTGGTATTGAACTACATGTCTCAACAAGAAGCCAATTAACCGATCCCAAATAAAGCGGCGGATGCGGTATTTTCTCTGCACGCCCGCAACTTCTGCCCGACCCTGAGTTGCGTTGATTGTACTCGTCTTGGACTTTGCATGTTCACGAAAACAAGCAAAGTAACCCTTCAGCCTGCAAAATTTTCCTACCGTCATCATCCGCACAAACAGGTCGTAGTCCATGGCAAAATTCAACTGTTCATCCACACCGCCAACTTGCTGCATCACATCGTAACGCCAAAAACAGGCTTCCTGGGGAACATAGTCCCAGCGCCGCATCAGGTAGTTAATATGCGGGGGTAAACGCCACAGACGCGTGACCCGATCTGCGTCATCGACAAAGACCCGGTTGCTGTAGACGGCAACAGTTGATTCAGGCTGATGTTCCAGAAATGACAATGCTCTGTCTATTGCACCGGGCAGAAACAGGTCGTCGCTGTTAAGGTAACAGGCATATTTCCCCGGGTGCCGGTTAAAACCCAAGGCCAGAGCTTCCGCCTGGGTACACCCCGGTTCAATATAGACAGCGGTAATACGATCTTCCCATCTGCGCAGCACCTCATGTGTACTATCACTGGAACCGCCGTCAACAATCACATAGCTGTCTTGCGGTCCCAGTTGAGGGGTGATTGTCGCGATAGTTCTTTCGATGTAATCACCTTGATTGAGTGTTGGCGTTACAATGGTCAATCGGCTGTTACCCATAATGTGTTCTATCTCAACTCAAACCAGAATTTTATGTGCAATGTCAAATACTCCAAAACGCATTACATTAAGTGTAATCACCCCGGTGTTAAACGCGGCTGATACCATCAAGCAAACGCTAAACAGCTTGGAAGCGTTACCCGGAGACCAAATTGAACATATTATCGTTGATGGGGGCTCCACGGACGGCACCAGGGCACTGTTAGACACCTATGCCGATATCATTGTGATTGACCAGACGGGTTCCGGGATCAGTGAGGCCCTCAACCTGGGGATCGAGGCCGCGTCGGGAATGTACATCGTCGCGTTGAATGCCGACGACTACTTTCTACCCGCCATCCAACAGGTGATTGCGCACCTAGCAAGGCATGATAATAAGGTTTTTTATACCGATATCTGCCAACATGATCCACTGACCCGGCGTACCATGACGAGGAGCGCCAATTTAGAAAACATGCCAAAATTTATGTCGCTCTATCATCCAGGCCTTTTTGTCCCAAGACTAATCTATCAACAGCTGGGGGGATACCTGCCCGACTACAAACTGGCCATGGACAGTGAATGGGTACACCGATGTATGGCAGCCGGCGTCGCTTTCCAGCATTTGCCCATTTGCACCAGCTTTATGCGTCTGCGGGGCAAGAGTCACTTGAACACATTTGCCGCCAAGCGCGAGTTCGAACGGTCCGTGATCAACCATGGTTTGGCGCATCCAGTGGCCGCGCGTTGGTACCGTATACGGCAAACCCTGTTCCACCTGCTATTCAAGAATGATTGGTTTCAGCAACTTTGGCTTACTCTGAGGCGTTAGTTGTGCTGTAAGTAGGCTTGATATGCCAGCCCGATGCCCTCTTGTAAATCAAATTGTGGCTGCCAACCCATTTCGACGAGCCGGCTATTGTCCATCAATTTGCGCGGTGTCCCATCCGGTTTGGAGGCATCAAAGCGTATTTGTCCTTCATAGCCAACAACCTGACAAACAATATCCACCAACTTCCTTATGGTGACATCCACCCCCGAACCAACATTGACATGTTCGTAGCCACTATAGTGTTGCGCAAGAAATACAACCGCACTCGCCGCATCGTCTGCATAAAGAAACTCCCGCCGCGGTTCGCCGCTGCCCCACACTTCAAAATCCGTGCCGTCAACCTTGGCCTCGTGTGCCTTGCGAATCAAGGCCGGAATAACATGAGAGCTGTTCAGATCATAGTTATCACCAATGCCATATAAGTTGCATGGCATGGCAGAGATATAATCTACCCCGTATTGTTTGCGATACGCCTGACAAAGTTTAATCCCGGCGATTTTGGCAATTGCATACCATTCGTTGGTGGGCTCAAGGGAACCTGAGAGTAAAGATTCTTCCTTGATCGGCTGATCGGCAAACTTAGGGTAAATACAGGACGAGCCCAGAAAGATCAACTTCTTGACCCCCACCCGAAAAGCCGCCTCAATGGTATTGAGCTCTATTTTCAGGTTTTCCTGTAAAAAGTCCACAGGATGGGTATCGTTAGCGAGAATACCGCCGACCTTGGCTGCAGCAACAAATACCACGTCAGGACGGTGTTGGCTGAACCAATCCGCCACATCCGCCTGACTGGTCAGATCTAACTCTCCGCGGTCAGCGGTTAATATGTCGCATTGCTGTTGGGAAAGCTGCCGGCATAGGGCAGCACCCACCATTCCCTTGTGCCCGGCAATAAATACCTTTGCTTGACTAAGCACATTAACTTGCGGCATAAAGTTTCAGATCCTCTTTAACCATCTCCTGCAGCATTTCCTGCAAAGAAGTTGTCGACCGCCAACCTAATTTCTCCGCTGCCTTGCTTGGGTCACCAACCAGCAAGTCGACTTCCGCCGGCCGATAGTAGCGTTTGTCTACTTCCACCAGAGTACGCCCAGACACCGGGTCGAGACCCACCTCATCCTCGCCCGCACCCTGCCATTGGATGTCTACATCCACTTCCCTGAATGCACGGGTCACAAACTCGCGTACGGTGTATGTCTCCCCAGTGGCCAGGACATAGTCGTCGGGCTCATCCTGCTGCATCATCAACCACATACCTTCAACATAGTCTTTGGCATGCCCCCAATCTCTCTTGGCGTCCAAATTCCCCAGATAGAGTTTGTCTTGTTTACCGAGACTGATACCCGCAACAGCTCTGGTGATTTTGCGGGTCACAAATGTCTCACCCCTCAAGGGACTTTCGTGGTTAAACAATATGCCATTGGAGGCATGCAAACCATACGCCTCACGATAGTTCACCGTAATCCAATAACCATACAACTTAGCCACCCCATAGGGGGAACGGGGATAAAACGGGGTGCGCTCAGTTTGAGGTACCTCTTGAACCAGGCCAAAAAGTTCTGATGTTGAGGCCTGATAAAAGCGTGTATATTGCTCTAAATTCAGAATTCGAATGGCCTCCAGCAGTCGAAGCACACCCATGGCATCGGAATTCGCCGTATACTCCGGGGTTTCGAAGCTGACCTGCACATGGCTCTGGGCACCTAAATTATATATTTCAGCCGGCTGTACCTCCTGAATAATACGAATTAGATTTGTGCTATCCGTAAGGTCTCCGTAGTGTAGATGAAAGCGGGCGCTGTCGACGTGAGGGTCTTCGTAAATGTCTTCTATCCGGCCGGTGTTAAACGAGCTGGACCGGCGTTTAACGCCGTGTACAACATATCCCTTGTCCAGCAACAGACGCGACAAATATGCCCCATCCTGCCCCGTAACCCCGGTAATCAGTGCTCTTCGTCCTTCAGTATCTACCATCTCAAAAATCAGTTCCTTTAGTCCCGAAAAAGACTCGGCGGATAGGCCGCCCCCTCAATCTGAAACCTTGTCGCGAGGTTTCGACCAACTCAGGCCAATTGCCATAGCCACGGGCAGCCAGATCAGAATCCAGCTTGATCCCACCTTGTCGACAAGTTCGTGGCCGTCTAATAAGTACGCTGACAGTGCAATGGCAAGAATACTCAACGCCAACTTAGCATCACCACTGTCATATCGGCTAAGCAGAATTCGGATGGCTTTATACAGTACGGTAAGATAGAGCACCAGCGCTACTACACCACCCTGGTGCAACATTGACAAATACATGGAGTGCGGGTGCTGGAGCCGGTAACCCTGCACCATAAAATCATCGGACGTGAGAATACCCAGCCCCAGCAGCGGTTGTTCCCCAATCCTGTCCAGGGCAAGCTGCCACAGTTCGATCCGGAAGCTATCACCCCGAGGCAAGATCCAATCGCGCAGTGTTTCACTGGATATTCCAAGTAACAGCAATATCGACAGCAACAACCCACCCGCCACCAGGGCCGCCATAAATTGCCTGACATCCTGAACCTTATGGGCCAAAAGAAAGGTCATCACCCCGAAGGTGACGCTGACCCATGCATTTCGGGAATCTGACAGCCCAATACATACAATAACAACAATGGCAACAATCCCTCCCAAAACCCGGTGGCTTTGCTGCTTGTTTTGTAAAATATAGCGCAACACAAACAATAAGGTTACACCGTAAATCAGGGCAGCGATAACATGAGTGTCCAGTTGCCCCATGCCATTCAAGCGGCCGTCCTGTGGATTGGTGACGAGAAAATTCACCAGCGCGAAAAGGACAGCAACCGCCCCCACCAGAGTCATTGCGGTAACCATCCAACGTTGCAGCTGGTCGCGAAACTGGCATTCAGCCACCGCCACCAAAAAAAATACCACTAAGGCTACCCGCCCCCAAAACGAAGCCACCTCTCCCAGACTGACTTTTTCGGACCACGCCACACTGACCGCTAACCAAAGCAAAAGCAAAAGCACCCAACGCATGAGTTCAACGGCAAAAATGTCTTTCCATTTAGACACATTCCACAGCATCAGCAACGCCAGAATGTAGGAAGGATAGCTGGCCGCACTCTGGCTGGGCAGGGTGAGCACAGCCACAAAGCTGGCAACAACCAGCAGCGCCATCCACTGAATTCGATCTCCCCAGTTTACGTTCGCAAAGATGCCTTGCGACAAAACCTACTCCCTATGAAGCTCCACGGACCATGGCGGCGCAGTTTACCTGATCTGCTCCGGCCTTTCGCCTCATAAAACTCCAACCGAAGTCGCCCGGCTCTTCATGGAGTAAGTACCCCCACTAATCGGTTAGAGCCAGTGGGTCAAAACCCATTCGCTCCAAAACTAATGGAATGGTCCGCCCCACCGCTCAAAGCGGCGTCTAACGCGCCAGAATGGGATTCCCATTCGATTGATATAGATGAGGCGAACCATGGACCATTCTACGGGAAATCACACACTGAACGTTGTTGGCATCGATTTAGGCAAACTGAGTTTCCATGTCTATGGAAGCACGGTGCTTGGTAAACCTTCCATAGACAAACAGGTTACACGCAAAAGCCTACGTTCCCTGCTGACCAAACTGCCACCTTCTGTTGTTGCGATGGAAGCTTGTGCAAGCGCCCATTATTGGGGACGAACTGCTGAACAAGCAGGGCACACCGTTAGGTTAATCGCCCCTCAGTTCGTAAAACCTTACGTGAAATCTAACAAGAATGATCGTGTCGATGCGCAGGCAATCTGGGAAGCTGTGCAGCGGCCAAACATGCGCTTCGTCGCCGTGAAAACACTGGAACAGCACGACATTCAGTCACTCCACCGCATCCGCAGCCGCGTGGTGAAAAGCCGAACGGCGCTGACCAATCAGATCCAAGGCCTGCTGTTGGAATACGGCATAACCACGAGACCTGGCAGACAAGCTCTGCGTAAGCACATCCCGGAAATTCTCGAAGATGCAGAAAACGGCTTAACCATAAGGTTCCGGCAGATGCTTGCAGAGCTCTACCAGGAGCTTGTGCAACTGGATGAGCGCGCGACTCGCCTTGATGATCAAGTAAACCAGATCATCAAATCGAACGAGGACTGCCAGAGACTCATGACCATACCTGGCGTTGGCCCGCTCAGTGCCACCGCACTGTATGCGGCAATCGGGGACATCCATATGTTCAAGAATGGCAGAGAGCTGGCCGCGTGGCTCGGTTTAGTACCGCGACAATACTCAACTGGTGGAAAACCGCGACTTCTTGGCATCAGTAAACGAGGCGATGTGTACGTTCGCTCCCTTCTAATCCACGGCGCTAGAGCTGCACTTCGAGTGATCGACAAAAAGCAGGATAAACGAAGCATCTGGGCCCAAGAGCTGAGCGCGCGTCGAAACAAGAACATTGCCGCCGTAGCCATGGCCAACAAAACAGCACGCGTAGCATATGCGATGTTGAAGTACCGAACGGAATACCGGCAAACCCCCCGTTCTCAATCCCTGTTAGGTAACAAGGTTATTATAAACCGATAAAGTGATGAGCTTGAGGACACAATAGAACAACCAACCCAGGAGTTGCGCAGAGAAGACGATAGATGGCAACCAAGTAAGTGACTGCATCCCCGGGAGCCTGCTGGTTTACATGGCGGCGGCGACCGCCGTTAAAGTGATGAGGACGAGGATGCGCGCATTCCATCAGGGCCCGAGCATCAGGTTGCTCACATGAGAGGCCGGATATATGACCGCAACTTACCTTCCGCCGGTGTCATGTTCCCTTGCAACACGGGGCGGACCATATATGTTACCTATGTCCCCGGAATAAACTGTTACGCATGTGACAAGAAAGCACCGATGAAACCAAAAGGGACAAACCTCGAACCAGTTCCGTATAGAACACTCGACAAAGCTCATCGATCAGAGCGACGTTTCGCTCGCAGAGCGAAACTCGACAGAGCTCGCGCAAGGCGCGAGATCAATGGTGGACCCAGAGGGACAAACCTCGAACCAAAACCTTCTAGAACCCGGTACAATGTTCATCGATCAGAGCGACGTTTTGCCCGAAGGGCAAAACTCGACAGAGCTCGCGCCCAGCGCGAGATCAATGGTGGACCCAGAGGGACAAACCTCGAACCAATTCCGCATAGAACACTCGACAAAGCTCATCGATCAGAGCGACGTTTTGCCCGAAGGGCAAAACTCGACAGAGCTCGCGCAAGGCGCGAGATCAATGGTGGGCCCACCAGGACTCGAACCTGGGACCAATGGATTATGAGTCCACTGCTCTAACCAACTGAGCTATAGGCCCGCATTTGAAAGGTGCCGCCTCCATAAACAGAGGCGGCAGCAGCCTGTTGATCAACCCCGGCCCAGACTTTCCATCCATTCATCCAGGAAGCTGCGCAGGTGCTCCGAACGGCTTGGGTGACGAAGCTTTCTTAAAGCCTTGGCTTCAATCTGGCGAATCCGTTCCCGGGTTACATCAAACTGTTTGCCCACTTCTTCCAAAGTATGGTCCGTATTCATATCGATGCCAAAACGCATTCTCAGCACCTTGGCTTCCCGGGCCGTCAGGCCGCCCAACACATCCTTTGTGGCTTCCTTAAGCCCTTCGCCGGTGGCCAGTTCTACCGGTGAGCCAATTGTCGAATCTTCAATAAAATCGCCCAGATGAGAGTCCTCGTCATCCCCAATTGGAGTTTCCATTGAAATCGGCTCCTTGGCAATCTTCAACACCCGGCGAACCTTATCTTCCGGCATTTCCATACGCTCACCCAGTTCCTCCGGGGTGGGCTCGCGGCCCATCTCCTGCAGCATCTGGCGAGACACCCGGTTCAGCTTGTTAATGGTCTCGATCATATGTACCGGAATTCTGATGGTGCGCGCCTGATCCGCAATGGACCGGGTGATGGCCTGGCGAATCCACCAGGTTGCATAGGTGGAAAATTTATAACCCCGGCGGTACTCAAATTTGTCCACCGCCTTCATCAAGCCAATATTTCCCTCCTGAATCAAATCCAGGAATTGCAGACCGCGGTTGGTGTACTTCTTCGCAATAGAAATAACCAGGCGTAAATTAGCTTCCACCATATCCTTTTTGGCACGGCGCGCCTTGGCTTCACCCAGGGACATCCGCCGGTTTATTTCCTTAATTTCCATCACGGTAAGTTCAGTCTGCTTGGTCAGCACTTTTAACTTCTTCTGCGCGCGAATGATATCTTCCCGCTGATTATCCAGTGCTGCAGAAAACTCTTTATCCGCCTTAACCAACTTGTTCAGCCAGGTGATGCTCACTTCGTTCCCCATGTACTCCTTACGGAAGACATCTCGCGGGACACGCGCCTGACGAACCACGCTAGACATGATCGAACGCTCGTGCCGGCGCACGGTATCCAGCGCGTTGCGGGCTATATCGACAATTTCGTCATAGTGCTTGGGGACCAGCTTGAAACAGCAGAACGCTTCACCCAATTTAGCCAGGGCAGCTTCACCTTCCTTGCTGTTACGGCCTTTTTCCGCCAGAACTTTTTGTGTTTTGTTGTACTGCCGTTTTAACGTGGAAAAGCGCTTCTTCGCCTCTTCGGGATCCGGCCCTTTGTTTTCCTCTTCATCGTCGTCGTCGTCATTATTATTCTTGTTCTTGTTCGCCGCATCTTCCGCCCCAACCTGGGTGGCTGCGGGAACATGATCGGTCGGGTCTAAGTAACCCACCAGCAAATCGGCCAGTTTATCTTCCTTGGTGACCTCTGCATAAGTTTCAAGAATGTACTCCACCGGACCGGGGAAACAGGCCAGCGCGGTCAGGACATCCCTGATGCCTTCCTCAATACGCTTGGCAATGGCAATCTCACCCTCCCGGGTGAGCAGTTCTACCGTACCCATTTCACGCATATACATGCGTACCGGGTCAGTTGTGCGTCCCGCTTCAGTTTCAACCGCCGCCAGCGCCGCCGCAGCTTCTTCCGCAGCCAGCTCGTCAGCGGTATTTTCTTCGTTACTCAGCAACTCATCAGCATCCGGCGCGGTCTCATAAACCGTGATGCCCATGTCATTAATCATACGGATGATATCTTCGATCTGTTCCGGATCTGAAATATCATCAGGCAGGTGATCGTTTACTTCCCCATAGGTCAAAAAGCCCTGTTCCTTACCTTTGGCGATCAGTTCTTTCAGTCGCGACTGTTGTTGCGCTGTCGAGATTTGATTACTCATAGTACCTCGAATCAAGTGTTTAACTTTGGTTTTCCCGGGCATTACGCACCATCAACGGCACGCTTCATCAGGATAAACCGATAACGCGTCCTGTCACCGATCCCACAGCCCTGCCGGGGATGGCAACTATCCTTTTTTTGGCCTTAGGTCGCTTCTCGTGTGCAGGTTGACGGTCAATCAACATTTAGCCGGGTATTATTTGCCGGCAATTTGCCCGTATGTGGTGGGCATTACCCCTCTTTTCAAGTGCTTACGCACAATTTAAAGAGTACTTGGTAAGAAGCAACACTCAACTATAACATTTATGCGGCCATAATACAGCCGCATTTAGTGCGGCGTAAGGCTAAGCATAGGTGACTATGAGCCCCGCAGTTGCCAATATTTGCGAAGCTCTTCAAGGTTCGGTGACTCTTTCAAGGCAGACAGGGCTTTGCGACGATGGGCAGTGAGCACCAACTCCTCCAGGCGGCCCATCCCCTCGATAAAGTCCGCCCGTTGCGCGGTTTCATCGATTACGCTCACACCTTGGGCCCGAGTCAAAAGGTCTTCATACGCCGGATGATCAGACCACCTGACCAGTAACTCTTCTGTATCTACAGCCTCGTTTTGATCAACATATTTGACCAAATCCCCCAGCAATCCTAGCTCTTCACAGTGTTCCAGCAATGCAGATTGTGTTCCTTGCGGCACCTCGTGCCACCACATGGGCGCCTTGACCAGCAACGTCATCAGCCGCTGGCGAAGCTTATCCATATGCCCGCGGCCGGCTCCACTTTGCTGTCTTGGTCTGGAAGACCCAGGGTTACCACGCCCTCTCCCGGTTAAAGCACCGGCCCCGGTTAAATCCGCAACCTTTTGCCGCAGCAGATCTTTCAGCAGCCCTTCCTGTACTTTATCGATATAGGGATTGACCAACCCGGCTAATTTGGCCTGACCGTCCAGGGTATTCAGATCCAAACCATCCGACAATCTGGCAAATAAAAATTCAAGACCCGGGGTGGCATGGTCCAGGTGCTTCTGCAGCGCCCCTTTGCCGGATTGTCTAACCAGGGTGTCCGGATCTTCTCCCTCCGGCAGGAAGACAAACTTCAACTGGCGATGTTCATTCAGTACCCCAAGCGCACTTTCCAGTGCCCGCCAGGCGGCCTGCCGCCCGGCCTGGTCACCATCAAAACAGCAAACCACTTCATCAGCCACACGATAAAGTTTGTGGAAATGGGCCTCTCCCGTGGCGGTCCCCAGAGTGGCAACCGCGTTGGCAAACCCATGCTGAGCCAGAGCCACCACGTCCATATAGCCTTCAACAACAATCAGCTTGTCAATTTTGCGTAACGCCCGTCGGGCTTCATATAGCCCATACAGTTCGGTGCCTTTGTGAAAAACCTCGGTCTCCGGCGAGTTCAGATACTTTGGCCCTTGCCCCTCGCCACCACCAAGAGTTCGGCCACCAAAGCCAATCACCCGGCCCCGGGTATCGCGAATGGGGAACATAATGCGGTCGCGAAAGCGGTCATAAACCCGGCCCTTGTCGTTCTTGATACTCAGCCCCGCATCTAACAACAGTTTTGTACTCAGCCCCGGGATGTTTTCCTCAAGATTCTGCCAACCTTCCGGGGCATAGCCGATGCCAAAATCCCGGGCCACTTCGCCGGATACCCCTCTCCCCTTGAGGTATTCGACCGCAGAAGAAAACTGGCGTAAGTTCTGGCGATAGTATCTTTCCGCCTGACTCAGCACATCATACAAACCGGGATCAGTTTGTGGCTTTGGCCTTGCCCCCTTCTCTCTGGGGACTTCAACACCAACCTGGCGCGCCAATACCTCAACCGCCTCAACAAATTCCAGGCGATCAAACTTCATAATAAAGGTCAGGGCGGTACCGTTTTCCTGACAGCCAAAACAATGAAAAAACTGTTTATCCGGGCTGACGGTAAAAGAGGGTGTTTTTTCATCATGGAAGGGGCACAGGCCGGAATAGTTCTTGCCGGTTTTGCGCAACTTCATGCGCGCGTCCACAACATCGACGATGTCTACACGGTCCAGTAAGTCATTAATAAACGTTTGGGGAATGCGGCCTGCCATTACCCTAGTTTACATCACCGGCCGTAGACGTCTTCAAATCGTTCAATGTCATCCTCACCCAGATAGGGGCCAACCTGAACCTCAATCAGTTCCAGCGGCAAGCGCCCCGGGTTTTCCAAGCGATGTTTCGAACCCCGGGGAATATAGGTACTTTCGTTTTCTCCAAGTGTAAAGACCTCATCTTCCCGGGTCACCCGGGCCGCGCCCTTAACCACTATCCAGTGCTCCGAACGGTGGTGATGCAGTTGCAGACTCAGCGATGCTCCCGGATTAACCTTAATACATTTGACCTGATACCGGTTCCCTTCCGCAATGCCTTCATAACTTCCCCAGGGGCGAAAGACTTCGCTGTGATACAGATGTTCGCTACGTTCTCCCACCGCCAGTTGACGCACAATTTCTTTTACGTCCTGCACTCTGGACTGATCCGCTACCAATACCGCATCGGTGGTTTCAACCACTACCATATTGTCCACGCCAATGGTGCCAATAAGGCGGTGTCCCGCGTTTATGTAAGAGTTGGAGGTATCTACCGCTACCACGTCACCAAGCAGGTGATTGCCTTGTTCATCCCGGCTGCTTTGATCCCAGATTGCGGCCCAGGAACCAATATCGTTCCAACCAAAATTGACCGGCACAACCTGAGCCCGCCGGGTCCTTTCCATCACCGCATAGTCAATGGAATCCGCCGGAGAATCCAAGAAGCTTTTTCCCGGACGCAGAAAGTCCATATCCCGGCTTGCATTGGCCATGGCTTCCCGGGTGGTCCGCGCCATGGCTTCGTTATGCAGCGCCAATTCATCAAGGTAGGTTTGGGCACCCAGGACAAACATCCCGCTGTTCCACATATAGTTGCCCGCCGCCAGGTACTTTTCGGCAAGTTCCTCATTCGGCTTTTCTACAAACTGAGCCACGGCCTGTAAACCCTTGTCCGGGTCTGCAACCTGGATGTAGCCATAACCGGTTTCCGCACACTCGGGGGTTACACCAAAGGTAACCAGACCACCTTCACATGCACCCTCAGCAGCTTCGCGCACGGCCTCGGTAAATGCCGCCTCGTCCGAAATCAGATGATCCGAAGGCATGACCAGCAAAACCGCATCCGGATTTTCCGCTACCGCATGCCACGCCGCCAGGGCAATGGCCGGAGCACTGTTGCGGCCTTCCGGCTCCAGTATCAGCTGATCCCAGGCCACATCAACCGCACGACACTGTTCGGCCACCAAAAACCGGTGCTCTTCATTACACACCAATATGGGCGCAACCGGACTGACTTGAGCCGCGCGCAACAACGTGGCCTGCAGAAATGAATGGGGGCCTAAGAGTTTATGGAATTGTTTTGGATAGTAACTACGGGAAACCGGCCACAAACGGCTACCCGTGCCCCCGGCTAATATGACTGGGACAATCCTATCCATAACCCCTGTCCTCACAATCAACTGGCTGAAGCAAGTTGTGCTTTAACCAGGCTGCTGGCCTTGCCCATATCAATCTGCCCACCGGCAGACTGCTTCAGCACACCCATGACCTTACCCATGTCCTGCATGCCCGCAGCACCAACATCCGCAATACACTGCCGGACTAAGGCCGCCAACGCGTCATCGTCCAACTGTTCCGGCAAAAACTGCTGGATAGTATCTATTTCGAATGACTCCTGCGCCGCCAGATCATCCCGTCCGGCTTCGCGAAACTGGTTAAGCGCATCTTTACGCTGCTTCACCATCTTATTCAGAATGCCCAGCACATCCTGATCAGACAGCTCGCGACGCTCGTCTACCTCTACCCGCTTAATGTCCGCGTTAACCATTCGCAGCACCGCAACCCGCGCCTTATCCCGCGCCTTCATGGCCGCCTTGGTGGCGTCGTTGATGGTCTCTTTTAACGTCGACATGGTTGCACTTCCTTATTCCTCACAAGCCTTCCGCAATAACAATTGCACAAATACTATAGCGCAACGCGGCCCGATATCTCCAAGCCCCGATATGCGCGGTATTACTTTTTGTAGTTTTAGAGGCGCGGTCGAGTTGTGCCGCGTGTTTTGGGGTGAGCGGGCTAGTATGCGCGCTCGTATTTACGCGCTTCGCGCTGTAGTTTTTTCATATGCCGTTTGACCGCTGCGGCCGCTTTGCGCTTGCGCACAGCGGTTGGCTTTTCATAAAACTCACGGCGGCGCACCTCAGATAAGACTCCCGCTTTCTCGCAGGATCGCTTAAATCGACGCAGGGCAACGTCGAAGGGCTCGTTTTCTCTGACTTTAACGTGCGGCATATTGGCCTTGAGTTTGATAAACGGGCGCGAATTCTACACTTAGACCTGACCGCCATCAAGCTGTACTATGCGCCGGATTTTTAAGATTAAACCCCCGGATAACCTGGGCCGCAGCATGCTATGGGGATGGATTTTTGATCGTTCTAGGTATTGAAACTTCTTGTGACGAGACCGGTCTGGCGGTTTACGACAGCAGCCGGGGTTTGTTGGCGGATGCCCTGTACAGCCAGGTGGAATTGCACGCGGACTACGGTGGTGTGGTACCCGAACTTGCCTCGCGGGATCACATTCGCAAGATCTTACCGCTGACCCGGCAAGTGCTATCCGATGCCGGTCTCAACCCCGCAGACTTAGACGGCATTGCCTACACCAGTGGTCCGGGACTTATGGGTAGGATAGTTTGAGGCACTGTGG
>JANQMF010000223.1 GCA_028280225.1 Pseudomonadales bacterium
TTGGGGTCAGACCCCAGCGTAAGCAGTTTTAATGCGCGGATATGCCCACCGGCAGCCAGCGATAATTCGCCAACGCTGGGGTCTGACCCCAACGTTAGCAGTTTGGTGGTGATTACCGGAGTGCGCGTACCTGGGCTTGAATACTCTCAGCCAAACCACTTGCTTCCGGTACGTAGGCCGCCAGGCGTTCCAGGGTGGTTTGGCGTTTGGCTGAATTAAATACCCACCAGTTCCTCACCCGGGTGAGTTCGCTGGCTGATGTATCGGACTGGCTCAGCAGAAATTGAGATTCCCCCGCCCACTCCAAAAGTTCAGCATAGTCATACATTTGCGGCAACATGGTCCCGGCTGCGCGGAGTTGGTCATTAGCCTGAGCCATGGCTGCCATGTCTTTGGCACGATATCCCTGCAGCCACTGAGGCACATAGGCGCGCAGCAGCGCCACGGTTACCAGCCGTTCTGTTTCGCCTTGCACACTGCCCTGAGCCAGCAGCGCTTTGGCAATTTGCGCACCTTCTGCATAGTCTCCCTGGTAGAGCACCTGCTCCAACTTTTGTGCCGAGGGCTGCAGGGTATAGAAGTAATAACCCCCACCCACAGCCCCAAGCAAAAGCAATATTCCAACGTATCGCCACACCTTCGCCGTGGTCTTCGGCTTTTCCCCGCTGTGTTTTGGGGCCGGAGCTGGTTTTGGGGCCGCTTTCTTGTCCGGCTCTATCTTCTCAGGTCTACTCGAGTCCAGGGGCTCACTGTGATCCGGGAATTCTTGAATGGACGGTACAGAGGGCTGGGGCTGATCACTCATCTTGTCTTGAGTATCAAAAATGTCGATAAAGCTGGTTGGCGAATCGACAAAAATGGTTCCTTCGCTGCTGTGGTCCCGGTCGATATCCTGCAGCACCGTCCGGTCAACACTGTCGTCTGCTCTCAGCACCAGCACCCGGTATTCAAAATAATCACCACCAAAGGCAATCAAATCTCCTGAATTCACCATTTGGGGCTGATCCTGCACCTTAACATCGTTGAGTAATGTCCCATTGGTGCTGTTCAAGTCTTCCAGGTAAACCTGGTTGTCCTGCAAATAGAAATGGGCGTGTTTGGTGGAAATGAACTCTACCTCATTGGCAGCACGTCCGTCGGGGAGTTCCCGATAGGGGGTAAAAATCTCACTGTCGCGGCTGACCAGGAAGGGGAACCGGGTGACCACTATTGGGGTTAAATCGTTTTCTTCGTGAGCAGTCTCCAGCACCATGGTCACATCTGCTTCAGTTTCCACCCCGTCCGTTGGTGTTTCGGTCAGTTCGATGCGGAATACCAGTTTGCCAACTTCCAGCTCGTCTCCATCCGCTATTCTATAGGGCACCGCATCAACGGATTTGCCATTCAGCATTGTGCCATTGCGGCTGTTCAGATCCGCCACATAGACCGCACCGTCCTGCTCAAACAGTTTGGCGTGACGCCGTGACAGCCGGGCAACTATGGAGCGATCATATTCGGCAAAAGCTTCCTCGCCTCGCCCGATGGTGAACAGGTTTGTGTTCACTTCTATGGGTAAGAGGTGTGTTTCTCGCGGATGCAAACGCAAACGCACGAGTTCAGGCCTTAACCGGTTTAAAATCTTTAGATTTCAAACCGTGTTTCTTTAGCAACGTTTGCACGTGGGCGCGATTCATGTCGATACTTTTGGCCACGGCGGTGACGTTGCCACCCTCCTGGGACAGCGCTTTTTCCAGGAAACGTTTTTCCGCCTGGTCGCTGGCTAAACGTTTAACATCCACCAGTGACAGATCCGCCGCCTTCGGTTCTTCATCCGGGGCCACACCCTGGGGCCGAATATATTCCGGCAGATGCCGCAGATCAGCCGTGCTTTCCGCCAGGCAAGCCAGCCGGAATACCAGATTACGCAGCTCACGAATATTTCCCGGGTATTCGTAACGGTTTAGAAATGCCTCCAAGCGCCGACTCAAATTGAGGGGCGGCAGGTCCAGCTGTTCCGCCGCTTCGTCGGCAAAAAACTCTATCAGCAGCGGAATCTCATCTTTACGTTCGCGTAGCGGCGGAATGGCAATTTCTATAATGCTGAGCCGGTAGTACAGATCTTCACGGAAAGTGCCTTCCTTGCACATGGCCAGCAGATCCCGATTAGTTGCTGCGACAACCCGGGCATCCACCTTGATCGGCACATCAGAACCGACCCGCTGAATTTCCGCTGATTGCAAAACGCGCAGCAACTTAACCTGCCCGGTCAGAGGCAGCTCACCAATTTCATCAAGAAATATTGTGCCCCCATTGGCTGCTTCAAAACGACCCGCACGATCGTGTGTGGCTCCCGTGAAAGCACCCTTTTTGTGCCCAAACAACTCACTTTCTAACAAGTTGTCCGGTATGGCGCCACAGTTCACCGTCACCAGAGGTTCATCTGCCCGATCACCGTTGGCGTGGAGAACCTTGGCAATCAGCTCCTTACCGGTGCCACTTTCGCCGTAAACCAGGACAGGCAAAAAGGTTGGAGCCACCCGCTCGGCCACCTCTAACGCTTCAATTAAGCGCGGACTGTCGCCAAATACCCCGTCAAACTGAAAGTTTCTCTCCAGCAGGTCCCGGCGCCGCTGGGCAACACTGGCCTTTTTGGCACTTTTCTGGTTCAGACTGGCACTAACAAATCGGTTGGTATGCGAAAGTTTCATTGCCTGCTCACGCACCGCGCTGACCTGACTTAACAGTTTCTCAATTTGCCGGCGATCAAGCTTTTCTGTCCAACGCAGGGCAGAACGCATGATCTCTATCTTTTCGATTAACGAAGCAAAAGAAACACCGTCTTCTGCAACTTTATCCTTTGCGCCTTTCACTGGTGATTAACACACTTCCACGACAATTTCTTTTGCTTGCGCCTCAAGCCACTCGTCTTTGATAAGGCGCCGGATTTCGCTCTCGGTGGCGCTGTCCAGTTGGGCATCCCGGCGGTCATTAACAAGGAAAATTTCAAACAAGTTATCACTGACGGCAGGGAAAGGTCCCAAAACACTGCCGGGATCAGCGTTAAAAACTTTGGCCTCAACATCACCAACCAGCGAGCCGCGCGTGACCCGGCCAATATAACCTCCCTCGGACTGGGTATCCGCCATGGAGTGTTCCCGGGCCAGGTCCTCAAACATGTCCGGTTCTTCTTCAACAATGGCAACAAGTTCCCGTGCCTTGTTCTCTGAATCTACAACAATGTGACTAAGCAATATGGCATCAAAACGCGGCGAATTGAGCTTAAAATAGCCTTCAACACTTTCCTCGTTGATCACACTGTTCATCACGGTTTCATATATCAGGGATTCAATGATGTGTTGTTCAAAATAATCCAGGGTGATCCCCAACTCATCCAACCACCGGTTCATATCCACAGCCCGGTGCAGGCCACATACCCGACGGATTTGGTCCGCCCTTTCCTGCACCTGTTCTACCGATGGCTCAATACCCTGGCGGCGCCCGGCATGGATGGCAATTTTTTCAGCCACCACATCTTCAAGCAGTTCGGTGTATTTACCGTTTAACTTCAGCAATTTGACAAAATCGCTGGCATCAACGGTTTCATCACTAATTCGAACTAAGTCCATTAAGAAATCCCACGCAGGTTACGAGTCTGCACCAGGCCACGTACCAGCTTGGACTGCTCATAAGGTTGTTGGGGTGCAAATTTTGCCGCGTTAGGCCCATTCGCCAGCCTCATCACCGCTGATCCCCCGGCAATCTCCCGCATAGCTGCCGCATCCAAAGTTGCATCTGCGGACAAGTCTTTAATCACAATCCTGGACATATCAAACTCCCTATTGTCTGGTCATGGCCTACCATAATAATGTTTGGGCCGGGTGTTTAGAACTTGTTTTCCCGGGAAACCGCTAACGTTGGGGTCAGACCCCAGCGTAAGCAGTTTCGATGCGCGGATATGGCCACCGGCAACCAGCGATAATTCGCCAACGCACACGCATGGACACTGTACGTACCATGATCTTGTTGTTACCGCACACCCCTTTACACAGAAATGTTGTGTGTTGTAGCGCAGACACGCTCTTCCGA
>JANQMF010000010.1 GCA_028280225.1 Pseudomonadales bacterium
TGACCCGCGCCCAACAGGCCGGGATTAAAACAGCACATATCAGCAGCAGAACCCATCCTGACGCCAACGCCATGGATATGGCGATGAAAGAACAACTCATCCAAAGTGAAATAGACTGGGTATTGCTGCTGGGTTTTATGAAAAAACTTGGGCCCGAAACCCTCAAAGCGTTTGCCGGGCGCATTCTGAACACCCACCCGGCTTTGTTACCTAAATTCGGCGGCCAGGGGTTCTTCGGGCGAAAGGTTCACGAGGCGGTATTGGCCGCAGGCGAACAGGAAAGCGGTGCCACGGTACACCTGGTCGACAATGAATACGACACCGGGCCCCTGTTGTCACAGGTTAGGGTGCCGGTCAAAACCGGGGATACCGCGGACACCCTGGAAGCCCGGGTAAAGTCGGCAGAACAAAAATTGCTGATTAACACCCTGATCGAAATGTGCCAACCTCCCAGCGCAGTTAACGGATAGCCACAGCAGAATGCCCACCTACATTTCCCGGAGAAACAGTGGGAGAAAACTGACGGGTATGCCAGTTTCCAGACAACAAGCAGGTAGCCGCGCCGCTGCGTGAACTGACCTGTTCAGGTACAGGCAGCCGCCAGGGCATCCAGTCACGGTTGGATGCATGTACAAAGACAAGGGAATGACCGTAACAAGAGAGTGAAAGGGGTCAGGGAGTGAAGGGGATCAGTGGGATGAAAGGAAGAAGTGGGATGAAAATTGTGGGCCATGGGGCATGCTAGTCCGGGGCATCATTTTAAGCGTGCTGTTAGCATTCAGCGTGTTCGGTGTAACCCAGCTGCGGGTATCGGACGACGCCGCGGAGGCCATGTTACCCACGGATGCGGAATCCGTGGCCCGCTATGCCGACTACCTGGACCGTTTTCCCAGCGATCAGGGTGCTTTGATTGTATTCGAAGATTTAATCTGCAAGGAACAGGGATGGGCCTTATTTAAAACCGTGGAACAGGTTTTTGATCAACATCCCATGGTGGATCGCACGCTCTCCCTGGCATCCCGTTCGTCACGGTACATGGTCAATCGCAGCCAGGCTGATCAGGAGGATGTTTTAGAGCTGGAAGTTTTTGCTGACGTTGATTTTCCCTCAGCCCACGCCCGCTGTGCCGCCGCCCAGGATTACCAGCCTTTTAAGGACATTTTAATTTCTCCCGCCGGTAACGCCGCAGCGTTGTTTTTGATTACCCAAGGTGATCACGATGCTGTAACAACCAGCCAAAGTCTGCTCGCTGCGGTAAATCCCTACATGGAAGAAGCCACCCACCTCGGAGGGCGCATCATCATTACCGGAGAAGCCATTATCAGCGCGGAACTGTCCAAGGTGGTTGCTGAAGATTCTCTGTTAATTGGGCTGCTGTTGATTCTGATGCTGGTGCTGCTGTACATCACCACCCGTTCCTGGCGCGCGGTGCTGGCGTCCTTTCTCCTCAACGTATTTGTCCTGATCTGCGCTTATGGATTCATGGGCCTGGTGGGACTGGAACTGACCCCCGCCACCTCCCTGGTGGTGTTCCTGCTGGTGCCTCTGGCCAGTGCCTTTGTAGTCCACGCTTACGGCTACGTATCAAGATCCGAGGCACCCGGCGGCCGGGGCAACCTCACCCGCAATGCCTTCCTGTTTGCCGGTTTGACGACCGCCATCGGCTTTGCCTGTACCGGGCTTACGCCGGCACCTGACATTCGTTCCCTGGCGCTTATGGGGGTGGTTGGCATTGTCGCCACCACATCGGGTGTCTTTCTGTTTGTCTTCCCGGTATTGCGCAAAATGCCCCTTAATCCCTTTATTGTGCAGTTTGCCTTCCCCCGCATCGTCATCACTCAACCCATTTACGGATGGGTATTGCTGGGCATATTAGTGGCCTTTACCGCTCTGGGCCTGTCGCGCTTAAAGATCGACTACGCTCCAACCGACTACCTGCCCCACAGCAATGCCAAACGGGCAGATTTTGATGCCGCGGGGGAGTATTTTGGCCGCATGAATCTACCTTTGATGGTGGAGGTGGAGAATACCGAAGACCCGGAACCCTGGGTGAAGCTGGCTCCCCTCATCGACCAGCTCAACGCCATGTACCCGGCTGCTTTCCAGGCTTCATGGTTCTATGATCACATGTCCGAGGTCACCCAAAAGTTTACCGCCAGCAGCCAGACCGAGGCGCTGAACTTTCCGGCTGACGCCACCACCTTCGCCCAGTTGCTGTTGTGGTTCGATCCCTACGATCTTGAACTGTTTATGGACGATGAGCGGCAGCGCTTATTGGTCTTGTTCCAGATTCCTTATCTGGGGTCCCACGACTACTACAAAATGAAAGCCGTGGTCGAAACCTATCTGGCGGAAAACGACATCACCGGCTACTTTGTCGGCCGGGTCAGCAGTTTCTTTGAAACCGGGCACCGGATGGGTCTTGACAACATAAAGGGATTGTTGGTCGGTGCGGGGCTGATTTACTTTTTGTTGTACTTTTTGTTCCGTTCCTTTCGTCTGGCAACAATTGGGGTAGCCATAAACGCATTACCGGTGCTCATGGGCCTGGCATTTTTGGGCATCATCGGCGCCCCCCTGGAAATGGGGAGCTCCGTGGTGGCGGCCATGGCATTTGGCATTGTGTTGGACGATTCCACCCATCTGCTGATCCGCATCCAGCAATTGGTTCGCTCCGGCTACGATCCGGCCACAGCGGTCACCCGGGGTATCCGCGAGCTTTTGCCGCCCATTATCACCACAACGGGCATTATCAGCCTGGGATTTTTGGTCCTGTATCTGGCGGAAAGCCGCTTGTTTGCGGATTTTGCAACGGTCATCAGCGTGACCCTGGTGAGTGCCCTGATCGCCGATATCTGGATTCTGCCTTTGCTGGTACGGCGTTTTATGCGCGACCCGTTAACCAACAGGGTGCTCGATTAGCGGAACTTTTACCCCCTTGCGTGTTTCTTAACAGGAACCTGTGTCTACACATTAAGGTTCACAAAAGATGCTCAGGGGATTATTTGTCCTATGTCTGTGCGGGTCCACCATGGCGGTGGCCGCGCCTCAGACAATACCTCAGACAACACCTCAATCAGCTGCTAACGAGTGGACCGCCGTCAGCGGCCGCGGACAAAATATCCTGCTGGAGTTATATACCTCCCAGGGCTGTTCCAGTTGCCCGCCTGCGGATCACTGGTTATCCCAACTCAAGCAACATCCACAACTGTTCAACCCGATCATCCCTATCTCCTTTCACGTCACTTATTGGAATTACCTGGGTTGGAAAGATCCGTTTGGCGTTAAGGCCAACGACCGGCAACACCACCAGCGGGCCTATGCAGCGGATGTGGGTGTATATACACCCGGCGTGTTTGCCAACGGTGGGGAATGGCGCCGGTGGCGCACAACCCCAACAGCCGATATTGTCGGACAATCCCATGAAGCCAGGGCAGCGGGTATCCTCACGGCACAGGGACTGGGTAAGGACATTCAGGTCACTTTTACCCCGGCAGAGGGTATAACCCCCCTGACCAAGCCAACCGTTTTTGCCACCTATCTGAGCATGGGGCGCACCGCCCAGGTCCGCGCCGGAGAAAACCGGGGCAGGCTTTTAAGTCACGATTTTGTGGCCAGCAAAATTGCTTCCGCAGCCTTGAGCAAAACACCCGCGGAAGTTGATACCTGGTCTGCTAACCTGCGTTTACAGCGGCCTGTAACAGCCCACGCCGTTGCCCTTTGGATTTACGAGGGCAACAGCCGCTATATCCAGGCTGCAGCCACTTATCTGTCCGGCGGCCTGCCCACGATCCGGCCTTCGAAACGTCTCACCGTAAGCGAATTAAGCCGCGGTTTGCGTTAACGGATTCCACCACTATATGCTTGGGACAAATTTGCTAACCGTGAGGGCAACACCATGTCAGACTTGATCCTACCCGAAGCCATGCAGGCCACGTACGACAGTTTTAAGTTTGCACCGGCACAGCGGCACAATGGCGTGCTGTATTGCTCCGGGCAGCTTGGCACCGGCGCAGACGGCAAGGTGCCCGACGCCATTGAGGAAGAATTCCGCAACGCCTGGCAGTCTGTGGGGGCCATTCTCACCGAGGCAGGCATGGACTACGGCAATATCTTCGAGTTCACCACCTATCACGTTGGGCTGCAGGAAAACATTGCGGCTTTTATGAAAATAAAGGATGAATTTATCCAGGCTCCCTACCCTGCATGGACCGCAATTGGTATCAGCGAATTGGCTGTGCCCGGGGCCAGGGTAGAAATTCGTGTCCGCGCCGGCTAAAAGGCCAATTTCTGCACAAAATGTAAGTGCAAAATGCCGTTCAGCGGTTTTTTTGTGAAGTTCGTCCCACAACGGCAGTGATATCGATCTTATCCTACTAAACTGATAGCAAATCAGTCGTCTATGTATGGATTCTTAGATCGGTGAAGTGGCTTGATACAACCCTGACCTGGATGTTCCCGACCTTTCTGTTGGACGGAACAGCCTGGTTGGCTGAGTGGCGGGACAACGAACGCAGTACCAACATCAATACCCTGCGTATTGCCCTGCCCATAATTGCCGTTGCCTGGGCCAGCCACTATCTACTCTACGATCTGCCCATGCAACTGGAGCCCGCTGAGGATTGGTTAATGCTGCGCATCGCCGGCACCGTGGCCTGTGTGGCCGTGCTGCCCGCCTATTTCCAGCCCCTCATCAACCATATCACCTATATCCGGGTACCTGCGGTCATCGCCTTTACCAGTATTGTCTATTTACAGTCCATAAGCGTGGTATGGCACGGCCAGGAGACCTGGATATTTCTGTTTATCATGGTGCTGATTTTCTCCCTGTTATTGCGCCTTTCGTCGTTGTTAAGCGCGGCGTTTTGTCTCCTGTGCATCAGCCTCAGCTTTTCGAACCTGGTTGCCGGGGGGGTCACCCTGCCCAATATTGTCACCGGCACAGTGGTCACCGTGGTTGCGGTGATGATTGTGCGCACCGCTTATTTGCTGGATATCCGCAACTTCCTGCTGGCTCAGCAACACGAACTCAGCCAGCGGGAGGTCCTGAAGCTGAGCAAAGATTTTGCAGACCGCCTGCGCTCCTTTATTCCCAAAATCATTGCCGACAGAATTGAATATGCAGTGCAGGAGCGTGGCCTGTCTGTATTGGAAGCATCCATGGATGTGCTACAGGCCAAAGAAAAGACCATTGCCTGCCTCTTCAGCGACATCCGCGGCTTTACGGAAAACTCCAAAGATCTGCACCGGTTTATCGGCAACAGCGTCATGCCCGAGGTTAAGGCCTGCACGGACCTCATCGAAAACCGTTTGGGTATCCCGCGAAAAATTGGTGACCTGGTTTTTGCTTACTTTGATGACGAATCACCTCAACTGAATGTGCTGCGCGCTATATTAACTGGCATGGAAATTGCTCGGTTTAATAGTGATATGAATGCCACCGCCGTAAACATTAACATCAGCCGCTATATCCTGATTGATTGTGGGGAAGCCATTGTGGGTAATCTTGGCGGACAAGATTCTTCCGTGGAAATCACCGCCTTAGGCTCACCGGTTAATTTTCTGGCCCGGTTGGACGAAGTCACCAAACATCAGGCCCTGCAGGGCAAAATTCAACCCGGAGATCTATTGTTGTCGGAAAGGGCCATGGATATGATAGACAATGTCATTCACGGTACCGGCGTAGAAATCGATTATCAGAAGATTGACCTGTCTCAACTTGGAATTACGGTTAGAGACTTTCCGGACGCTCAATCGATCTATTCAATGCGGTCAACGGATAAAAATTACGAGAGTCTGGTTGCTCCGTACAACTACGTGACAGCCAAGTTAAATGGAACCGACGCCAACAGAGTTCAAATACCGCACCAAAATTGACCCCGCATTCGAACTGATCCACGAACGCATCATCCCGGCAGATGTCCGGGATCATGAAAAAGTGCTTGCCAGAATCCGCGGACGTTTGGAGCAGCCCAGCGAATTTGTCGAGGTCCGGGTTTGGGCAATCAGCCCCCTGGGTGTTGAACTACATACCACCCTGGACGTCATTAATCTGCAACAAGGTAACGCGGTGGACCTGGAGTTGGTGGTCTACGGCAAACGTACTTCGTTCCAGGGTCTGGTCTGTTCCGTGGTACTGCAGCGGGAAGAATCTGTCCAGTTGGGTATTCGCTTTTCGTCACCCGAACCCGTCCAGGATGAGTTTGCCGAAAAAAGAACCAGCAATCGCTGGTTGTGCAGCGAAGAGTACGTTCCCGTTGCCCACTGCCCCTCACCGGGCAAGTTTGACGATGTTATCCGCCTGAAGTTGCGTGATGTGTCATCCCAGGGTATGCAGCTGTCCACCAGTTTACGTAATAAGTACCTGATTCCCGGTATGAATCTGGTCCTTACCGTGGTTTTTCCATTGGGCCCGGTGGTCCAGGTCAGAGCTACCATCGCCCGCACCAGTGTGCAACGCATCGGCGCGGAAGACCGGCTGGTATTGGGGGTCTCCTTTACCGAAATTTCCGAAACCGCAAAAAAGGCGTTTGGGCAGTATCTGGTTCAATTCAGCACCGCAGAAAGTATTGCAGAGTTAAATTCCACCGGCTTCAGCCCGGAATCGGTCGCCCAGAGCAGTTCAATTTACTACCTGAAAACCGAAGCTGACTACCGGGCTGCCCTGGAGTTGCGTTTTCAGGCCAATCAAAAAGCAGACCAGTTGGGGTCGATATCCCGGCCCGAAGACACCGGAGATATGTTTGATACCAAATCCCGCATTCTGGTTGCAAAACGCAACAATAAAGTGATTGGCACCGGACGCTTCCGCTTTCCCTTGCTGGATGAGGCCCTGGAATTGGAGCAATTCATCACCTGGCCCCACGATTTTCCCAGGCGGGACCAATTAGTGGAAGTGTCGCGTCTGGCGACAGATCATCGTTTTCAGCACAGTGATTTGCTGGTGGGCATGCTGAAGTACGCTGCCTCCACCGTATTGTCTGACGAACGGCCGTGGGTCCTGGCGACCGTGATGGCCAAGTACATCCCCTTCTATAAGAAAATTGGCTTTCAGCCGACGGATTTGAGCTTTGACAATCCAAAATGGGACGGCACCCAGCATGTGGTCCTGATGAACGGCTTGCAGGCTATCCTGGGCAAAGATGTAAAACCGCTGTATTGGAATTTTATCTGGAGCGAGGTGGCCAACTTCTGGGTGGAAACGGGCATGGTGCAACCCACCCGCTTGGACCGCATACGTATGTTTACCCTGCGTCAGTTTAAGCCACTGACCCGTCTGGCTTTATCCGCCAAACCCCGGTACAAGCGCAAATCCCGAACTGACCAGGAGTCTGCTGAAAAGGCAGACTCCTAGTTTCTATACCGAAATTGGCGTCGCTGCCAACAGAGACGACGAATTAGACAATTACGTTTAGTTACTTTACAGTCAAGTCTGTAATGCAAAGTCTCGTTGTGTCAGATTCCACCAAGGGGACTATGGGGAAAAGGCCGGGAAACGGCAGGGCCGTTGTCCTGGGCGAAAATAACTATGAATAAGCGGCCTAAGCTGCACAACCATACCAATAAACGGAAGTTACATTGAACAAAACGACCCTTTCCGATGACGTCATCAATGCGCCCGAGCATCCATCAACACTGTCCAACGGCACAGATACCACCGCCACTGCCAAAGGGATTGAGTGGGATACCTATGGACCTCTGCTGGATATTCAAGCCGGCCTCACCCCGGATTACTGGGAAAATGTTGACGTCCTCATCGAGCAAGCCAAACGTGCTTTTCCCAACTACGAAACCGCCGAGCTGAGCATCTGCGACATCGGTGCCGGAACCGGGAACTTTACCCGTGCCATGGCCAATGTCTTCAAGAAGTCCACCATTGTTCATCTTGAGCCTAACAAAAACATGAATGCCATTGCGCAAACTAAGTTCAGCGACGACGGGCTAACTAACGTTGAAATAGTTGGAAAGGATTTCTTCAGCTACACCTGGACAGAAAATCAGTGGGATATTGTCATCTGTGTCAACGCCCTTTATATGCTTTCACCTCAGGTGGAGACTCTGGCGAAGATTCATCGTTCGATCCGCCCCGGGGGATTTTTCTACGTCGTGGACTTTGGCCGGGAACAAGACGCCTCTCAATGGTTTTGGTACTTCCTGAAGAATGCACTTAAGGGGATAAATACCAAAAAATATATTCAATCCATCCCCAAGTGGCCGCAAATGGCAGCTCAGGCCCGAGAAGGCGGCAAAACCCAGGTTGATGGCGCCTGGTGGACCCATGAAACCGAGGAATTTGGGCTTGCCCTGGAAGCTGCGGGGTTTGCGGTCAGCAATTTGGAAGCCTGCTACTGCGGCTTTGCCGACCGTGCCATCTGCCGACCGGCAGCCCCATAATACAGGCGTCTAGCGGTTGCGCCTGAGCCAGGCCGTGGCATCAGGCTCATAGTGAAAAAAGGCGGCAATACACACCTGCTGCAGGTCCGGGAGGTAAACCTCGGCAATGGCTGTCTCGGATTGACTGGCGAACAAAAACGCAAATACTCTTTTGTGCAGATTGTTTCGGGCAGCCGTTGCGCGCAGGTTTAAAAGCTCAAATTCCGCAGCGGCGCCGGACCATTCCGCCTGACGCAGGTCCCACAACATTTTTTGCCGGTGTCCCTGGGGTGTCCGGGCTTCCACATCACGCCAGGCGCGGACCAATTCCGCCAACGCAAACGGCCCACGTACCTCGACCCGGGCAATCCCATCCTCGTAGTGGATGGTCAGGTTATTCATCTGCGGCCCACGTTGTAAGTGTTCTTCATCAATTTAGTCTAGTTGAGCCCGGAAAAATTACCGCAAGAGACCAATCCCGGCAGATGCATATCCGGCAAAAAGAACGCAAAATATGACCTTCGTCACCAAAAGAAAAATAATTGAACTGTCCAAAGTGCACGGGCACGCTCCAGGTCCAGACTTACGGTACGGATATCCGGGTACATCGCTGCGATATCTGTGCGGGCCTGTGGTGTAAACCCGATCAACTCATCCAGATGAAACAACAGTGGATGGCTGAAGCTGCACTGGATATTGGTGATCCCCGGGTGGGCCAGCGTCTGAACTCCGTTGACGATATCCAATGTCCGGAAGGACACGGGCCATTACGCAAAGCCATGGACGAAACGCAGTCCCATATCTGGTTCGAAGAATGTGATACCTGCGGCGGAATTTATCTGGACGCCGGGGAGTTTACCGACATGAAGTTCCACACCCTCCTGGACCGGGTGCGGGATCTGCTCAAACCCCGCCGGCCCGGCACCTAAACAGTTTCGGAGCGCAGCTCGGGCTGGGCAGGTTTCGTGGCGTGGGTGAGTACCAATAAGGCCGGTAAAAGGGTTAAGTTGGCCAACAAAGCCAGGGCCATGGCCACCGCGGTCCACAAACCAAACATAACCGTGGGCACAAAGTTGGAAAAGCACAGGACGGAAAAACCCGCCATCACGGTTAACGACGTATAGTACAGTGCCCGGCCGATACTGGCATGACTGAAGCTGACCGCAATCCGGGCATCACCCCAACGGGCGTATTCTTCCCTGAAGCGGTGCAAGTAGTGGATGGTATCGTCCACCCCGATGCCAATACATATTGCGGCAATGGTTGTTGTCATCATATCCAGGGGAATACCCGCAAATCCCATGGCGCCGATCACCGTTGCTGAAGCCAGGGTATTGGGAATCATCCCCAGCAGCGCATGGGGTAAGGAGCGCAACAGCACCAGGAACATGACAAATACCGCAAGTAATACATAACTCAAAGTATCTATCTGGGAATCCAACAATTGTGACAACATGCTGTTAAACAACACCATCATACCCGTCACCACAATCCCATCCGTGGGGAAATTCACTTCGCCGACAGCAAAATCAACAACAGCCTTACGGAAAGCTTCACGATCAAATCCCGGGCCGCTTTCGATAATGCGTCCGGACAGCCGTAACTCCCCGGTGTGGGGCGAAGCATAGGGGCGAATCAGTTCCGTTTGCAGGTCTTCGGGAATGGCCCCTAAAATACCGACAATTTGTAAACCGGTTAGCTTTTTGCCCTCGGTGAAATCCCGCGCAAAATCTTCCAGGGCGGTCAGTGATATAACCTTGCCCACCTGGGGCTGAGCGTCAAGAAAACGATGAACTTGTTCCAGGCGGTCTAAAATCCCCCGGGTAAACCAGTATCGCTCAGGGTATGGGTCATCATCCTCCGCAAAGAAGTCGTCTTCTTCATCATCAAAACTCAGGTCTTCATAAGGCGGAAACTTCAAGACCACATCAAAGGGGATGGTGCCCCCCAGGTTTTCATCGATATAGCGCATACCCTGAAATATTTCCGTATCCCGGTCAAAGTACTCGGCAAAGCGATTGTCCAGGGACACCTGGGTAATGCCGAAGTAGGCGGCCACCGCGCAGACCACACCCAGGGCGGCAATTATACCCGGCCGCCAACGGGTGAACTCACCCAGGGCACGAATAAAACTGTTGGAATCTCCGATATTGGCACTGGGTTGCCCCTTGGGCAGTAACAATAGAACCGCCGGGAAAAAGGTATAGGTAGCCAAAAAGGAAATGACGATGCCCACACACATCATCCAACCAAAATACTCCACCGGCACAATGCCGCTGGCGGTTAATGAGCCAAAGGCGGCTATGGTGGTCAATGCCGTGTAAAAACAGGGTGCAAACTTACTGCGCATGGTGGCCATCACCAGTGATTGGTGATCAAGATCAGGCTGGGTATGCAGCAATTCACGATACTGGACAATCAGGTGGATGGTCAGCGAAATGGTGGTGATGCCCAACAGCGAAACAAAATTTGAAGAAATTACCGTGGCCTGCCAATCCAAAAACCCCAGCAGACCAACAGTGTAGCCAACACTCAGCGCCGCCGTGGCAATGGGCAGCACTATCCAACGTATGCGCCTGAAAAAGATGGCCAGCGCAACCACCATCAGACCCACGACACTGCCGCCAAATACAGACAAGTCACTTTTTACGTAGGCGATCATATCCGAGGCAATCATCGGCACACCACCCAGATGCAGAATACCCTTATCCTGAAACGAACCCCGAATTTGCCTGATTTGACCCAGTACACGTTCTCTATCAGCCAGGAAAGACTCTCTGGCTTGCCTGAACTCCGTCTGAACCTGACGAATTTTTTCTGGGGGCAAGCCTTGGGCATCTGCCTGATTCAGGCCGGCACGCGCTGCCGTTGCCGCCTGCAGGCGTTCGCTGGCGGCAAGGTTAATTTTAATCGCGGTGGCATCTGCATCGGCGGTGATCAGAAGCTCCCGAAAAAAGGGACTTTCACTCAGTTCTTTTTGCGCCAACGCCAGATCCACCCCTTCGGACATCAGGGTTGGAAAACCATCCAGCAATTCACCCAGGGAAATAGGTGGACTCTTTAACAAGGGGGCATCAAGCACGCTAAATACCCCCTTAACCCCCTGTACGTCAGCCAGAGCGTCCACCAGATCGGCAAGATCCGCCAAGGATTCCGGGCTGAGGGGACGCTGGTTGTGCGGTGCAAAGGTCAAAAATAAAAAGTCGTCACCGCCAAAAACATCCACAACGTTTTCGTAGGCGAGCAAATCCGGGTCCCCTTCCACCACCAGCGTGTCTGACGAGGCATCAAAGCGGAATTGGCCGGCATAGTATGCCGCTATCCCCAACCAGACCACGCAAATAACAAGCCAGGCCCAGGGCCAGCGAAGATAGGTGAGGGGTGCCACCCGGGCAGCCGAATGAGTTTTAGAATCCATGCACAAACCACTGCAAATCAGGTACTCCAACCGGCTTCAAGCTGGACGGTCCCCTGGGCTGAGGTAAAACCACAACGATTGTGGTGCGCCTGCGGCCTTAAGCACCGAGCGGAGTTCCAGCATCAATTTACCCGTTTCGGTATGTTGATAGAACCAGTTTTCACCGGCCCAAGCACCGGGTGAGTGATCCGCCAGCACCAGGGCTGCCGTCTGGTAATAGCCTCTAACATCCTGGGCAACCCGCATGGGGTTACCGGGTATGCCGGCTTGCCGCCAATCCGCCCCCTCAACAATGTGTACAAAGGCGCTAATGGCATCCGGAATCTGCCCAACATCAATCTCCCGCCCCACACCTATTCGGTTGCCATATTGTGCCACCGCACGCTCATAAGCCCCCTTGATGCCCTCAGCTTCGTCCACAGCCGGATGGATGTTGTTGCTAAACCTGGGCGGTAAGGCACACACCAGCGGGGCCGCTTCAGCATCGGCAAGGGTCACCGGGTAATCTTCCAGAACAGGACCTTCAGCAGCGGTCAGTGCCAACAGACGGGCCAACACATCATGCTGGAATTGCGCATCTCCCGGCTTCCCCAGTGGGCGCCCCAGCGGGAAATCACAAACCAACCCGCGCGGGGGTCTAACTTTTTCTATATGCGGACGGACCGTTCCAATAGTCAACGTAATCAAACCCTGTTGTTCAAATATGTGTGCCAGCGTACTCACCGTACGCGTACACAGGGGTCAGACCGGGGTCAAAACCACCACATCAACTTCATCGTCGATCAACAGGCCGGCAGCGGCCGGTCCGCTGTCCAGGCGCAGCGAGGTCATGGTTTCATCCTGGTTGCCGGCAAAAGCAAGATGCCGGGGGGCAACCGCCTTAATGACATTCCGCGCCGCAAGTTCTTCAAGCCGGTCGATGGGCCAAACCACATTCAAGTCGTGCGCAAAACCGGAACGGTCAAAATTTGGGCTCCAGTGGCCAAGCTGCACATCCCGCCGCCCGGCATCCAGAATTCTGAAACTGTCATCCCGGGCGGCAAATCCTTCATCATCTACATGGTGCAGGGCCGCGCTGGTAACCACTGCCACCCGGCATTGGGCCAGCGGTTTACCGGGAGTAAACGCTGGGTTCGGAAATTCCGGACAAGGCAGTTCACCTACCATACCCTTAATATCACTATCACTCATGTTATCAGCTTGTTGTTTCAGGCTTGGCCGTTGCGCTTGGCCGTTGCAATAGCCTAACCCAGCCGGCTGAATTTATCACTTGCCGGCATACCCGCCGCACAGGGCTGGAAATCCGGCAGAATCAAGCGTATGTTTGATATGCGCCAGGAACAATCCGGCGCCTTAATCCACCGGAGGCATAAACCCCGGTGACTTACCCCAACTTGCGTAGTTCGCTTAAGGCAAACTACATTGGAGGAAAAAATCATGCGACACTTATGTTGCGGCCCGTACCGGCGTCCCGCCTGGGCAACTCACTATTCCGTAACCAACTACTCACCGGGTCATCGTCACGAAGCTCGTGCCCACGGCTTTGGCCGTGGCGGCAATTTTGGCGTGCGCAGACCCTTGCGGTATCTGCGTTACCACCTGGATTTGGATGACAGCCAGTCCCGCCGGATTGCGGCTGTGCTGAACCGGATTAAACTGGAACGCGAACAAGCCGAGATTGACGAAAAAAGGACCTTGCAGGCATTGGCAGGTTTGTTGTCCGCAGACGAGATGAACAGCGCTGAAGTCAAGGCTGCTTTAAGTCCCCGGGTGAAATCAGCAGAACGTATGCAAAATGAAATTGCCCAGGCGGTCCAGGAAATATGTGCTGCATTGGATCCGGACCAACGCGCTCAGTTTGCTGACCTGGTCGCTTCAGGGGTTATTTCCCTGTAGCCTTAAAACACACGACTTACGTTAAACCCACAGCGCCGCCTCCAGGCGGCGCTTGTTTTGCCAGATATCCCGCACAACGCCATGGCCATAAAAGCAGACACTACATTTTCACTTAAGGACCAGTTATTTAATGAGACCAGCGTGAGCCTGCTGGCCGCACATATCAAGCGGGCGGACGCTCAGTTTCCCAGCAAAAAGTTTGTTGCTGAAACCATTGCACCCTTTGCTGAGCTGGAACTGAAACAACGCATTCATCGAATCGTTGACGTCCTTGTCAGCTATTTGCCCGACGACTTTAGAAGATCCGTTGCCCTGCTGGAACGGGCTCTGCCCGAGCCCCTGGATCCTACTAAACACGATGACGACTTTGGCGAGTTTATCTGGGTGGTCCCCGGTGAATACGTGGCCCGCCAGGGGTGCACACAACGCCATCTGAAGCAATCTCTTGGCTTCTTGCGCGAAGCCACCAAGCGTTTTTCTTCCGAAGCCGCCATCCGCCCCTTTCTGATCAATTTTCCCGAGCAAACCCTGGAATTTGTAATGGATTGTACCCGCGACGACAATTACCACGTTCGCCGGCTGGCGTCAGAAGGCATACGTCCTTTTTTGCCCTGGGCGCCCCGCGCCAACGTGCCGGTGGACCAAATTGTCAACGTGCTCGATCACCTGTATCGGGATCCCACCCGTTATGTTGTACGTTCGGTGGCCAACACGCTCAACGACATCAGCCGCATCGAAGCCGACACAACCATAAATACCCTCAAGCGCTGGCAACAAAACCATACATCCAAAGAGTTAGACTGGCTTACCCGTCATGCCTTGCGCACTCTGCTGAAGGAGGACAATCCAACAGCCCTGGGCTTACTGGGTTATGCCACAAAGCCGGAATTTAAGATTGATAAACTGAAGACATCAAAAACCGTGAAGGTGGGCGAGCAGTTTGCCTGGTCTTGCCGGCTCATATCAGCAAAAAGGCAGAAGCTTAAAATAAATCTGTGTATTCACTTTTTAAAGGCACGTGGCAAATATTCGCCAAAAGTCTTTGCTGTAAAAGATGCGGAGTTTAACAAGGGTGAACAACTGGCCATTGATAAGAAACAATGGTTTAAGCCCATGACCACCCGGGTGCTTTATCCGGGGCAACACTTTGCTGAACTGTCCGTCAACGGCGTTGTTTGCGCAAAGCAGACTTTCGAATTGGTGCCTTAGACCACACCCTCTGATTGTCTGCTGTCTTGTTAAGCGCCGACAATCTTTTCCAGTTGTCCGATACAGTGCTGGGCTGTTGTACCCCCGGTCACCACTCCCTCCTGCATCTGGTTCATGACAAAGGCAAAACCCAGGCGTTTGTGAGGGTCACAAAAAGCGATACTGCCCCCTGCCCCGGCGTGGCCAAAACAGCCCGGCCAGCCCAGGGGAGCCTGATCGTCGTGCAACATGTACCCCAACCCAAACCTGGTGACCGATTTAAGCACCTGATCCCGGCCGTGGCTGTGCACGGCGGTGGCCTCGCTCAACGTATCCGCACCCACCAGTTGCGGTACCTCGGCCATAAATTGAGCGATACCCGAGGCCGTGCCGTGTCCGCTTAAGGCCGGCATCTGGGCACTGCGGAAGGCGGCCTGATTCATATAACCCGGGCCTAAATTCGGGTTTTGGAAGGTTGCCCCGGTGATAGTCGACGGGTCGCCAAAATCCGCCATCATCCGCCGCGCGGCTGCCGGCCGCTGCCTGCTTTCCCCCAGCCGCACCTTGGCCGGCAGCAAGGTGGCGCAGCGCCTGTGCAGCGCCGCGGGCAGACCTAAATAAACATCCCAGGCCCGGGGGCCGCAAATACGTTTTGCCAGCCATTCACCCGGGAGCAACCCCGTGGTTCTGCGCAGCACCTCACCTAACAGAAATCCAAAAGTACGCGCGTGGTAGCCATGCTGTTGTCCCGGGGTCCACCACGGTAAAGTCTCTTCCAGGGCATCACATACCTTTGCCCAATCGTACAACGTTGCCGCCTCAACCGGCTGTGTAAAAGCCGGTAACCCGGCTTGATGACTCAATAGATGCCGCAGCGTGATGGTGGCCTTAGACGTGGCCTTAGACGATGCCGCAGCCGCAAAGCCGGGCCAATATTCAACCACCGGTTGATCCAGGTCCGGCGAGGCGGTTTCATCCAGAGCTTGCAATACACATGTGGCCGTGATGGCCTTGGAGACCGAGAACACACAAGCCAGGGTATCTGCCTGCCAGAGCTGAGTTTGCTTACGATCGGTAAACCCCGCGTAAATATCCACCACCGGGCGTCCCCGATACCACACACTTAGGCCCGCACCCACCTCCCGGCCACTGGTAAAACCTTCCGAAAAGGCCACCCGCACCGGGTCAAATTCAGGATCACAATGTCCACCCACGTTTGGCGTCATCAAGAGGCATCCTTCAGCAACAAGCTCATCTATTATGCCGGCAAGCGTGTCATAATAGACACATTGTCTGCCCCGATATCTGATATTGGCAAAGGCTAACCCGTGGTTTGCCCAACCCCATGATTTGCCAATAACAAATGCCGCAAAAAGATCTCACCCAAGGGTCCGTCCCTGTTTCACTCGCCAAGCTGACCGCACCCATGATGATGGGGGTATCGTCGACAATCCTGGTGCAAACCCTGGAGATGGGATTTATTGGTCAGTTGAGCACCCAGCATGTGGCTGCGCTGACCTTTACCTTCCCCCTGACCATGATCCTCACCAGCATCGCTCTGGGCATCAGTATCGGCACATCCTCGGTCATAGCCCGCAGTGTGGGCAGCGGTGCTCAAGCCGACGTCAAACAACTTGCCACCCATGCACTGCTACTGGTCGGCACTGCCATGGCCATTTTGTCCGTATTGGCCTGGCTTGCCATCGACCCTTTGTTTACCGCCATGGGGGCCACTGAACACCTGCTGGGACTTATCCACAGCTATCTCGACATTTTTTTGCCGGGCACTGTGCTATTTACCGTAACCATGATTCTCAGCAGCATCATGCGCGCCAACGGCAATGCCAACGTCCCCGGCATGGTTATGACCCTGGGCGCCGGGCTGAACCTGCTGATCGACCCCATATTGATTTTTGGCTGGTTTGGTTTCCCACGCATGGAACTCAGCGGGGCCGCCGCGGCCATGACGGTTACCCGGGTCGTCACTACCGGGGTCATTCTGTACTACATTCTCAACGGCAAACTGATGCAAACCCGTCAGGTATTGCGCGGATTTGTCACCTCAGCAAGACGTATTCTACACATTGGCGTACCGGCCATGGCCACTCAGTTGATTGGCCCGGTCAGCGCCGCCATTGTCACCCGCATGCTTGCCCAATATGGCGATGTGGTGGTTGCAGGTTACGGTGTAGCCACCCGCATCGAAGCCATGGCTGCCATGCTATTGTTTGCCCTGTCGGGATCCATTGGCCCCTTTGTGGGACAAAACTGGGGAGCCCGCCAAAACGCCCGGGTGCATGCGGGCATCCGGGTCAGCTATCAGTTTTGCCTGGCCTGGGGGTTGCTGATGGCAACCCCATTATTCTTCTTTGGCCACATCGTCTCCGGGTGGATCGAACCCTCTGCCCAGGTTACCGCCGTGGCGGCCCTGTATTTAACCCTGGTCCCGTTAAGTTATGGCCTGTGGGGTGTTCTGATGATGGCTTCAGCCTCCTTTAATGCCCTGGGCAAACCCCTGCCCAGCACAGTGCTTTCCTTTACCAGAATGTTTGTTGTCTACGTTCCCCTGGCCATGGTACTTAATCACTACTACGGCTATCCCGGGATATTTATGGCAACCCTGGTCAGTAACTCACTAATCGGGTTGGCGGGCTACGTGTGGCTGCGCCACCGCCTTAACAATATGGTCAACGCCATATGAATCAGCCTTTTTTGACTAACCTTTATGACTAACCTTTATGACTAAAATGTGGTGCCGCCGCCTGCTGACCATTCCCGGCGTATTTTTGGGATTTGGCCTGTGTGCGATCTTATTTCTGCCCATCCTTGTCCTTTGCCTGCTGTGCAGTGTCACGAATAAATTTAGACGCCTGCCCATGGTGTGGACCTTTATTACCTGTTATTTGTACTACGAAAGCATGGGCGTACTGCGCTTATTCTGGGTATGGCTGCGCTATCGCCATGCACCGGACTGGGTTATCAAAAACCGTCTGGTGCAAATCTGGTGGGCCCGGGCGCTGCTGGACATGGGGGCCCGGATTTTCAGGTTGGATTTTGAGGTCAGTGGTCAACAGGCCTGGGAAGGACCCACAGCCATTCTATTTGTCCGGCACACCAGCCTGGGTGATACTGTTGTTCCCCTGATTTTCTTTGCCCACCCACGCGGTAACGGAGGGGTGCGCTATGTCATTAAGAACGAGTTGCTGATCTCTCCCAGCCTGGACATCGGCGGGCACCGCCTGTCCACCATCTTTGTGGACCGCTCCGGGGTGGACACTCAGAACGAACTGAACGCGGTGACCCAAATGACGGCCACCACCCCGGCAGACGAATCCCTGTTGATATTCCCCGAGGGTACGCGTTTTTCCACCACCAAAAAGAATCAGCTGCGCAAAAAACATCCGCAACTGGCTGACCAACTGGACAGGTGGCCGGACCTGTTACCGCCTCGGCTGGGCGGTGTGGGGGCCATGCTGAAGGCCAATCCCGGCAAAGATATAGTCTTTATCGCCCACACCGGTTTTGAAGGCTATGCGGACCTGGGTGAGCTATTGAGCGGCAGTTGGCGGCGCTCAACCGTGTACCTGCACTTGTGGCGTGTGCCCTTTGAACAGGTGCCGGACAATCATCAGGAGTTTATTTTCCGGCAGTGGGATGCCATGCAGGCGCAGATCACCCGCCTGCGCACACAACAGGAGGATGGTTAGCGCAGCTCGTAGAATAGGTCAGCTAACGTCCAGCCAATAACCGCCACTGTCCAGGTGTCTGATGTAACCCGCTGTTGGCGTCGCAAAGTGTGTGCCGATAATCAGCACATCCTGATCCACATATTTGTCCAGTAGACTTTGCCGGGTGATTTGCCCCTGGGATTGATCAAAATCCGCTGAACTGCACCAGTCTGTATGGGTCATCTGTACCGGATGATGAATACAGTCACCGGTAATTAAGGCTTCTTGCCCCTGGGAGCGAATGTGCACACTGACATGTCCCGGCGTATGTCCCGGTGTGGGTTCCAGACACACCTCGTCACAAACCTGGCAGGTTTCGTCAACCAATTCAACCAGACCCGCATCCACCACCGGGCGGACCGAGTCGGCCAGGATAGGGCCGTAAGTCTCGTCATCTTCGTTGGCGTCCCAGTAGGCCCACTCTTTTTCCGCCAGCAGATACTTTGCGTTGGGAAAGGTCGGCACCCATTCACCATCAACTAACATGGTATTCCAGCCGACGTGATCAACATGCAAATGTGTACACATGACCGTGTCTATAGACTCCCTGGGATATCCCGCTGTGGCCAGATCACTTAAAAAACTGGTCTGCAAGTGACTCCACGCGGGGATATTGCGTTGTTTGTCGTTGCCGATGCAGGTATCAACGATGATCCGCCGCTTACCCGTGTCTACAACCAAGGCATGCACGCTCATGATCAGGTTACCGTCAACATCCATAAAGTGCGGTGCCATCCAGTCAATAGGCCGACACGCATCCCGGGTGGCATCCGGCAGGATAAATTTAGTGCCACCGGCAACTTCCATCTCCACTACCCGGGTGATTTTTACGTCGCCAACTTGCCATTGATTCATGAACCCCTCCCATGCAGATTTTTGTCCACCTTAACAAATTTTACCCCTTTGCTCGTACCACTTACGCTGCGCCGGGCCACTCCAAAACAGGGTAAATTTTTTGTTATGGTTACGCCTGAAATACTTTTGGGAGGGAAGATGGGCATCGTTGATGTAGTAAAAACCCTGGCGCAAGTGCCAACGTTGTTGAAATTAAAAAAGGGGATGACACCCCGGCCAATGGACACCAAGGACTGCATCGGCGCGCGTGTTGAGGTCAATGCCGCCAACCTCGCCAATCAGACCGCCATCTTATTTGAAGGACAAGAGGTGACCTGGGGGGAGCTAAACGCCCTGGCCAACCGCTATGCCAATTATCTGACCAGCGCTGGGGTTGCACGCGGGGATACCGTCAGCCTGATCATGGAAAACCGTATTGAGTTTATGGCGCTGGTGATTGGCCTGAATAAAATTGGAGTCACCGCCGCGCTGATCAATACCAACCTGAGGGGCCGCCCCCTGACCCACTGTATTGCCGTCACCGAATCCAAAAAATGTATTGTTGGCGCAGAACTGGCCCAGGCTGTGAAAGATGTGCAGGCAGACCTGTCCCTGGACCCCAATCAGGATTATTTTGTGGTCCCCGACCCCACCGGCGGTGCCGTCGCCGGCGAGGGTGACCTTGATCTGGACGCGCTCAGCCAGGCTGCCTCCACCGCTAACCCGGCCGCAACCGCCCATACCACGCTGGGAGAAACCGCCCTGTATATCTTTACGTCCGGAACCACAGGCCTCCCCAAGGCAGCGGTTTTGTCCAACCGGCGCAGCCTGATGAGCGCAGACATGGCGGCAAAGGCAGGTTTTAAGTGCACTCCCGCTGACCGCATTTATGTCTGCCTGCCGCTGTATCATGCCACCGGCTTAATGGTGGGCACCTTTGCCGGCATCAGCGGGGGTGCCGGCATGTTTATCCGGCGTAAATTTTCCGCCAGCAAGTTCCTGCCGGAGGTTCGAGCCCACAACTGTACCTGTCTGATCTATATTGGCGAGTTATGCCGTTACCTGACCAATACTCAGGCGCAACCCGACGACCATAAAAACCCCCTGCGCGCCATGATGGGCAATGGCATGCGTCCGGATATATGGATGAATTTCAAGAACAGATATGGGGTCAAGAGGATTACCGAATTCTATGGCTCCTCGGAAGGCAATGTGGCTTTTGCCAATCTGATGAACAAAGACTGCACCGTTGGCATGACTTCCAGCCCTATTGCACTGGTGCAATACAACGTACACGACGACGAGATCGTCCGGGATAACCAGGGCCGCTGCATCGAGGTTCAGCCCGGGGAAGCGGGTTTGTTGCTGGGCAAAATTACCGAAGATACTGTTTTTGAAGGTTATACGGACCCGGAAGCCACCGAGAAGAAAATACTGCGCAATGCCCTTGAAGACGGTGATGCCTGGTTTAACACCGGTGACCTCATGCGTACCGTCGATGTTGGATTTAATCTGGGCTACGATCACTACCAATTTGTCGACCGGGTGGGTGATACCTTTCGCTGGAAATCCGAGAACGTCTCTACCAATGAGGTGGGTGAGATCATTAACGGTTTTGATCAGGTCAAATTCTGTAACATCTATGGTGTTGACGTACCCGGGGCAGACGGCAAGGCGGGTATGGCGGCCATTAACCTTGAAGAAGGCGTGGACAATTTTGATCTGGCCGCCTTCAGCCGATATGTGCAGGACAATCTGCCCGCTTATGCGGTACCGGTCTTTCTGCGTATCCAATCCGCCATCGACGTCACCGGCACCTTTAAGATGGTCAAAGGCGATCTGCGCAAAGAGTCCTACAATATCGATCAATACAGTGATCCCGCCTTTGTCATGCGCAGTGGCGAACAGGTGTATTCAGCATTGGACGCGGAATATGTGCAACAAATCAGGAATGGGCAAGCGGGTTATTAGGTCCCTTAGACAGTGCTAAACCAGGCCCACGGGTTGCGGCGGCAATGAGACAAAAGATAAGGAAAAATAAACGATCTACCGCAACCGGGGACGGGAGGGAGCTAACAACCCGCGAGGGAGCGAGCGGTTGCGATAGATCAGACGCTGGCCACACTACCCGGCTTGGCCAACGTCATGGGGTCACTTTACCGGCCCCAACTGAACTGAACCTGAACAATTGATATTCCCAACCCGTAACCGGCGGAATTAGACAACCATGGCCGTCAAAGCAGTCCTCCTCGACCTGGGAAATGTGATCCTGGGTGTCGATTTTCATCGTGTTTTTACACATTGGGCGAATGCTGCCAACCTGAACCCGGACCACTTCCACCAACGCTGGGCGATCGACACCGCATACGAGGAACATGAGTGTGGCCGGATCAGCTTTGATACCTATACACAGGCGCTGGCGGAACGTTTTGAAGTGATTCTGAGTCCCGAACAATGGTTAGCCGGTTGGAACAACATCTGGACTCAACCCTACACCCAGGCTATTGAACTCCTGCCGCAAGTGGCGGAAAAGTATCCGCTTTTTTGTTTTACCAATACCAATCAAGCCCACACCCAATACTGGCGCCGGCATTATCCCGGCGCCATTGGGCATTTTGAGCACGTTTTTGTATCTTCGGAGATTGGCCACCGCAAGCCGGTACCGGCTGCATTCCACTACGTATGCAACCAGATAGGCTGGGCACCGGATGACGTGGTTTTTCTTGATGACACCCGGGAAAACGTAGCCGGCGCCCGACAGGCGGGTTTGCAGGCCCACCACGTCCCCACCGAAGCGGATGTGGTGGCCAGGCTAAGACAACTGCTCTAGCCCCACGAGGGTAAGCAGCGCCTGCTCCCGGTGATCGCCACAGATTTGCGGTTCCGGCCGAAACTGGGCACATACGGCAGGCCGCGCGGGGTCTCCCCACAACCCACAGGATAAATCCTCATGCAGATGTAAACAGCGAATCCCGGCGGGCTTGCCATCCGGCATACCCGGGATGGGGGATGAGATGGACGGGGCGATGCAGCAGGCGCCACAGCCCCGGCGGCACACAAAACTGGACACCACTTCCGTCACCTGGGGAATCAGTTAAACCCATGCGCAATATTGGCGTATTTCTCAACCAAGGGCAGCACGGTGTCGGCATCTGCCGGGGGTAGGGCAAATATGACGCGGTCAAAACCGGTCTTAAGCAATTGTTCCACCGTCACGGCCTGGGGACCAACTCCAAAAATACTGAAACTGGGTTGCCCCTCGCGCCCTGCGGCCTGCCAGGCCTTGCGGGTTTGAACAATACCCTCCGCGTAGTCCACAGCCCCGCTGGCACCCGCCCGGTCCGCATCCTGATAAATTGGAAACCAGCCGTCACCATACTCGGCAATACGCTTGTAGACATATGTTGACGAAGCCCCCAATAGAATGGGTGGGCCACCCGCCTGAACGGGCTTCGGGTAGGACCACAGCTTGTCAAAGTTGACAAACTCACCGTGAAATTCCGCTTCTTCTTTGGTCCAGATCTGGCGCATGGCCAGAATACGCTCGCGCAGTATTTTCCAGCGCTGTGCATAAGCAGTGCCATGATTCTCCATTTCTTCAGCGTTCCATCCGGCACCCACCCCAAGCAACAACCGGCCACCCGAAAGGTGGTCCAAGGTTGCCGCCTGTTTGGCCATTAAAATGGGATCCCGTTCCGTGACCAGGGCAATGCCCGTGCCTACTTTCAGGTCCCGGGTAACCGCGGCGGCCGCGGTGAGCGATACAAAGGGGTCATGGGTATGCCAGTACTCCTTGGGCAGCTCGCGTCCTCCCGGCCAGGGTGAAAGCCGGCTTGCGGGGATATGGGTGTGTTCCGGGAAAAACAACGACTCAAAGCCATGTGCTTCCGCTTCCCGGGCAAGCACGGTGGGCGATACGGCATAATCCGTAGCAAACATCAGCAAACCAAATTGAGGCATAAACAAACTCTCTTTGTTATCCAGAATTCTTGTTTAGAGCGCTTGTCCAGAATGCATGTCCGGAAAAGGCGTAATCCGCAAATACCGGGTATTCGGAGGTATCTGGGACAGGCACAAATCCCGTGCAGAATACCCTGTTCTGCACAGCGGCTTTTCGAATCAGTTTACAAGGTTTGTTTGACCGCCGCTTGTTTTTCCAGACTGGTCAAATAGCGGTCTATTTTTTTCAGGTAACGCTCCGCCGCCGCCTGGCGGTCCGCATAGGGCCCCACGTTGTAGGCAGCAAGTGCACAACCTTGGTCCCCGTCGCAGCGTTCCAGCAAGTGTGACAGGACTTGAGCACCACAGTAGACGTTAATTTCCGGATCGGTGAGTTCTGAGTCGCCACAAAAATCACCCCAATAGTCCGGGCGAATTTGAGCGGGACCTACCGCACCCACATTGGACCGAACGGACTTGCGGAAAGAACTTTCCGTAAGCACCAAACTCGCCAGCAGCTCCGGCGCCAATTCCTGACGCTCAGAAGCTTCGATAATCCAGTCCGCAAATTCTTCAGCAACCTGATCGGATATGCCAAAGGCATTACTCACTTTGTTACCAAAATGGGCAACCTCCGTCTGGCGCATCAAACGGCCAACCGTGGCCGGTTTTGCCAAGGCGTACTCCACAACTTTTTTGTTGGCGATGACATTGGAGATGGTAAAACTGACGGTAAGCAAGCCAAAAACCATTGCCGCAACACCCGCCAGACTCCAATAGATGGAGTTGGGCAAACACCGGGCGGCAAATACAATCCGGTTACCCTTCAGACTGAGGCCAAGCAGCAACATCAGTCGAAGCACAGGCTGCAGGACAGAATGTTGCCATCCCGTTCCTGCCGTTTTTGACCTGTTGTCAGCAACTGTTTTTGCCGTTGTTACCATGTACTGCCTGATTCCTTCTGTTAGCCTTCTGTTAGCTTTTTACCTGCTTTTAGCTTTCTGCCTGCCTCTAGCTTTCTGCCTGCCTTTAGCTTTCTGCCTGCCGGGGTCTGCAAGCGCTGCACCCGTGGTTATTACCCATGACGGCATTTGTGCAGCCCCGTGACGAATTATCGTGGGCACATTCTACCGTTGCTGCTTCACACTATGAACCCCATGTTACCGGGAAGTTCAGCATCCTCTTTCAAGATCTTGTAACCCGGTGCGGAGTTAGCGGTTGCTAACGGCAAGCAGCCCAATATCTCTAGGCGAAAACAAGCAAACTGACAGTTGCAGACCACATACTTATAGCCATTTAATCTAACCAGTCTTGCTGTGAAAAGTAGATCAAAGAATGGGTGTATTTACACCCAAGGCTATCGTCAAGCCGATTTACACAGAACAAAAAACGTATAGCCGTAACAGTCCTGATAGGCACGATAATTGTCTATTTCTTCCTGGCTGTAACGGCAGACCTGTTGAATTTTCTCCGCCTGTTCAGGGTCAGCGGCTGCAGCCACCAGATCTTCCCCAACAGCACTTATTCGCTCCTGCAGGGGATTGTAGTAATCATCCCACCAGGCCGCAGCGGGCAGGGTGAAGTCTGTCACCAAGACATATCCGCAACGCCTGACCAGCTCCCGGCATTCGGCAACACTGCGCATATCCGCATACGCCCCGCTCCACCAACGCTTTATTTTCGCGGGCGCATCAGCCCGCAACCAGGTGGGTTCGGTAAAGGCCAGATAACCTCCCGGTTTAAGCAGCCGGGACCAGTCATTAAGGGCGTTGGCCAAGCCCATAATGTAGGCGGCACCCTCACACCAGACAACATCAAAACCGCCCGGGACGAAGGGTAACGATCTCATATCCGCACAGACGGCGGACACACAACAATTTTCTTGTACCGCACTTGCATGCAGGGTTTTGAGGAACCCCAGATCCAGATCACAGCCGACAATGGTGGCCCCGGGGCAACACCGGGCCAAATCCAGCGTTTGCTTGCCGGGCCCGCAACCGACATCCAGGATTTTCGGCGTGGGGGACGTGGATAGCCGTTGAAAAGCCCGCTGGGTGGACGCCCGGTTGCCCGGGCCCTGGCGGGGCAATCCTTTGTGCAGGGCAAAAAAAGCCCGCCGTTGCACAGGATCAGCCAGATCCAACCACGGCTCCCTGCGGCGGACCATTGTGTGCCGAAACCTTCATGCTGACCGGTATAACCCCACGGGCCTTAGCCTGCTCTCAACGCCCGAATGATGTTGTGGCGCTGTTCGTCATCGGATACCGGGAATGAGGCGGAAGTGCGGTTCACAAAGCTGCCGTAGCGGGACAGCATTTGGGGTGCAATGTCCTGCGGCTCCCCCACCACGCCAAATTCCTGCAAGATATCATCGGTGATCAGCGTGCCCATCTCCTGCCAGCGGCCCTGTTTAGACATGGTATTCAGCTCACCCTGTAGTTCGCCGCAACCAATCGCTTCAAGGACCCCCCGGTAAGCCGGTGTGGAGCCGTAAAACGCGATACGCTCCTGGGCATTCTTCTTACTTTTGGCAAATTCTGCCTCGTCACGCCCGGTAATGACAAAACAGGAGTAAGACAATTCAAAGTTGTCTCTTGTTTTTCCCGCCTTGGCCAGGCCCTTTTCTATGGCCGGCATGGTCACCGATTGAATATAGGGTAAGGTGCTGAAGGGATGAATAATCATGCCGTCGGCAACTTCTCCCGCCACTTCGGTCATGCCGGGACCCACGGCCGCCAGGATCACCCGGGGTGCACCATGTTCTTTATTTTCCGGGGTAAAGGCCGGGGTCATCAGGGTGTGCTGATAGTGTTTGCCCACAAAGGACAGGGGCTCATCATCGTACCAGTTTGCCCAGATTGCCCGCATGGCCAGTACCAGCTCACGCATCTGCTCAGCGGGTGCCCCCCACTGCATGCTGAACCGTTTAGTGATATGGGGCTTGATCTGTGAACCCAAACCCAGGGTAAAACGGCCTTTGGAATAGGCGTTAAGGTCATGGCCAATGTTGGCCAGGTTCATTGGGCTGCGGGCAAACGCAACGGCAATGGAAGTAGCCAGTTCCAGCTTCTCGCTGTGTTCCGCTGCCAGCAACAGCGGAAAAAACGGGTCGTGATTCATTTCCGCGGTACGTACCCCATCGTACCCGGCCGCTTCAATCCCGCGCACCATATCCGGTATTTTGTCTAATTGATGCCCAATGCCTGAATCTACTTTCATGTTTTTCTTTCCTTTTATCGGCTTAAGCGGATAGCTCAGCAATTATTTTGATCCGGTCCGACTTGGGTATGTTGGCATATGCAGCAGACGTACGATCCACAAGGTCACCATAACGCGCCTTAATTTGCCCGGCGATCTGACCGGGTTCACCCACCACGGCAAACTCCTGCAGAATGTTGTTGTCGATCAGATGCCCCATGTCATCCCAACGGCCTTGCTTAGACATGGTATTCAACTCAGCCTGTATGTCACCCATGCCAATGCTCTCCAGCACGGGTTTGTAAGCCGGTGTGGAGCCGTAGAAGGCGATCTGCTTTCGTGTGGCAACTTCTGCCTGTGCCAGTTCCTCTTCGTTTTGGCCGGTAACCACAAATACCGGGTAAGAAATCTCGAAGTCCTGCCGTGACTTGCCTGCCTTGGCAAACCCTCTTTCCAAAGCCGGCAGCGTGGTTTCGCGAAGATATTTTTCCGTGGTAAACGCATGCACAATCATGCCGTCCGCGACCTCTCCGGCAACCTCCGTCATTTTTGGCCCCACCGCGGCTAAAAATACCTTCGGCGCGCCATAGTCCACGTCGGTGGGGGTAAAGAATGGCGTCATCAGGGTGTGGGTATAAAATTTGCCGGTAAATTCCAGCGGTTTACCTTCATGCCAGTTAGCCCATATGGCGCGCATGGCCAGTATATATTCACGCATCCGGGCCGCCGGGTTTGACCAGGGCATGCTGAAACGCTTAGTAATATGGGGGCGAATCTGGGAGCCCAGACCCAGGACAAAGCGGCCTTTGGAAAAGGCATTTAAATCGTGGCCGATGTTGGCCAGGATCATGGGTGTGCGTGCAAAGGCCACCGCGATGGAGGTAATCAGTTCAACGTTGCTGGTGTGCTGGGCAGCAACCAGCAACGGGAAAAAAGGATCATGCGCCGTTTCCGCGGTCATAATGCCGCCATAACCCATTTCTTCTAATTCTTGCGCCTGGGCACCCACGGTTTCCAGGTCATAACCTACACCACCGTCCACTTTCATATCGTTCCCCCCAAGGAAATCTTGTTTGTTTCTTATGCGATCGGGAGTTTATTGCGATTGGGGCAGATTTGCTAACCGGGAATCACTGTGTAACAGCCCGGGTTTCACCTCTCCTCCGGCGGTAAAGTAATGGGTATCTATTTTGTCCGGGTTAAAAATCAGCCGATAAGCCAGCTCATTGGGATGGCGGATCCGCGCTGTTTCAACCTCGTTTAAACCCAGGAAAAACTTCAGAATCACCTTGGACATGACACCATGAGTCACCACCCCAACCCGATACCAGTCGAAAGCAAACAGGTCATCCAGAAATTCATGTACCCGCAGCAACATATCCTGGAGATTTTCACCACCCGGTGGACGGTGATTGTAGGGATCATCGTCCCTGGCGGACCATTCGCCAGGAAACTTCTGTTGGATTTCATCCACCGTCAAGCCGCCCCAGGCACCACAATCCCGCTCCATCAACGCCTCGGCAAAATTTAACTCAGCCTGCACATAGGAGTTAATAATATAGGCCGTTTCGGTTGTCCGGCCCGACGGTGAGACCCACAGCCGCTCCAAACCACCCAGGGACTTGACCAGGGCACCGTGACTATTCGCCTGGGACCGGCCCCGTTCCGTAAGTGCGGAATCCATCCGCCCCTGCATGCGGTGCTCCACATTCCACTCGGTTTCCCCGTGGCGAAAGATAAACAATTCTCTACCGGGCATCAGGCTGCGTTGGATCCAGATTTTTCGGGAGGAGCATATACTGTATCAGGGGCCACTGATCTACGGCAATCAACTACATTCTTCACTTGGCGGGGCTTAACCCCATATACCCGGTCAGGTGGATCAATTTGTGCGGATTGCGCATAACGTAAAACCGTTTAATCAAGCCGTCTTGCTCCAGGATCTGGGAAACAGAGTGAATTGCCCCGGCCTGCACGCCAACCAGGCTCCAACTACCGTTGACCTGAACAAAGCGTTCGTCGAACCGGCCCTGCTGCTGACTTTTATCCGCCAGAAAGGTAGCAACTTGAGCAATTCGTTGGGGGCCGACAATGGGCCGGATGGCAGCGCTGACAACGCCACCGCCATCGGTATAGGCCACCGCATCCTCGTGCATCATGCTGATCAGCCCAGGCACATCACCCGTCGCAATTTTTGTCGACAGCGCAGCCAGCAGTTTCTTCTGCCGGGCTCTGTCCCGGCCCTGTTGTCTCCACGGGACCGACAACGTATCACCCTCTAATTCACTT
>JANQMF010000011.1 GCA_028280225.1 Pseudomonadales bacterium
GTATGTGAGCGGGTGGGAAAAACTTTGCTGATCACAGCCGTCTTTAAACCGGATTGTGCAAGCTGCAGCGCCGCACGCATCCCAGCCCCGCCGCCACCGACAATGACGCCGTCGAACTCCATTTTTCTTATTCTTGCCATAATTTTTCCTAGAACTGCCAAATCAGGCGCATGGCCCAGATTAAGTAAACAAATAACGCCAACAAGCACACCAGTTGGTAGACAAAACGGATGGCTGTCGCCAGGCCGCCGATATGAGCCGGGCGTAAATAGTCGGTACCGATGGTCCACATGCCGATCCAGCCATGCGCAATGGTGGACAACACCGCCAGGGTACTGAACACCTGCATGGGCATGGACCAGAAATATTCCGCCAGCCGGGCGTGCGTCATCTCGCTGACCGAAAGGAAGAAGCCGAGAATACACAGGGTGTAAACGGCCAGGATAACCGCGGTGACCCGTTGGATGACAAAGTCGGCCAGCCCGCTGCGGGTTAAGCTGAGTACCTGGGTTACCATAATAATGCTCCCAAAACGACGGTGCTGAGCACGGCCAACACCACGACAGCCACCGCCCCGTTTTTGGCGGCTGCGTAGGTATCGCCAATGTGAAAATCCAGCAGCAGGTGTTTGATACCCGCGATAATGTGAAACATCAGCACAAATAGAAGCCCAAATAGTATGAACATCGGCAACGGTTTGTGCAGCATTGCCGCCGCTTCAGCAAAACCCGCCGGTGATGAGAGCGCCAGATCCAGGGCATACAGGGCAAACGCCACCCCAACAAACAGGGCGGCGCCGGTAATTCTGTGGGAAATGGAGACAATGGCCGCAATAGGTTGCGGGAACAGGTTCAAATTGACAGGTCTATCTGTCTTCATGGGACATCTTTCCGGTTGTCAGATTAATCTTTGTTTTTCTCATGCACAGTGAGCGCGATGACGCGCTGGGTAGATTCCAGAATCCAAGCTTCTTGTGTGGACAAGTACTCGCTACAGGATGGCGGGGAACTCTGCCTTTTGTGCAGCGCGTAATTTTAGTTGGCCTTGGCGATAAATGAAAGATTTACAATCCCTTAGCCCACCCTATTCGCGGTTTTTCTGTCTTCCACCACTAAATGTGCTAGGATGCCCCGGTTTTTGCCTGCGGCAAACAAAACCCGGGTGAGGTCAGGCGGAGTTGCCACCAGCGTCTTCCCTGGATAGTCCTTACAATACAAAATCCATAAATAGTGGGTAAATGGATCTAAGTCATAACAATACGGTGGTGCCTGCCCTGCTTGCGGCACTGGCACTCAACGGTGTGCCGTTGTGTCATGCCGGCCCGGATGTAGACTTTGTTGAAACCCGCCACGCCTCCGCACAACCTAATCCGCCAATCAATATCGAAGCAGACAAATTCACCGTCTATCTGGCTGATGAAAAAGCAATCTGGGAGGGGAATGTCGTGGCCAGCCAGGGCAACTACACCTTTCGCTCCGGCAACTTAACCTTGCATCTGGAACACATGGCGGATGCAGATGAAGCAAATGATCAGGGCGATAAGGACACCACACCCGCGCCCAGACAAGCCGTCAGCCTCAGCGCGCGAAGCCTGAACTATCAGCTGGACAAGGGCAAGGTGGTTGGCGAAGGCGACAGCGAACTGCGCCGGGGTGAAGAAGTGATTCGCGCAAATCAGATCACCTATCTGGTAGCTGACCGGATCGCCCTGGGTATTCCGGAACCTCACGGCCGGGTATCCGTGCAGTTCTTCGGGAATCCAAACCGGCCCGTTATTCCCGGGTCACTGGGCCGCACCAGCCGCGGGGCTGAATAGACCCCAATTTATCCACAGCCCCTCCCCGGGTAAAAACGTGGCGTAAAACAAAGGCGCAACATTACCGTGCTATAAAACACAGTGCTGCAAAACGGTGCACCCTGCAGTTCCTTTTGTCGCACATGTTTGTCGAACATGAGTGGTGCATGATTTTGCGGTATCACGTAGGGTGAAGTTTCTAACAGAAATACTTATACCCTTGGCGGTGTGAGACAACTTAAACTAGCAAACTTCGAATCGACCACAGCCGTAGGTTGAGAATACCCAATAAAAAAACGCGGTGTTTTGGCAACTGTTTCGCCAACAGGGCGCAAAATGATTATAGAATGTGTCCCTTTGTTCATGTCACCATCATCTGGATATGACGGATGGCGCTGAACGGTTATTCGAACTAAGCAATAGAACTGAAACAACGAAGCTGTGCAAATAAGAAAAACTGATAGAGCTTCGAGCTGGGAGGATACATGGCGAACCAAGCCACCAAGACCGCTACCTTAAACATAGAGGGTGAAGCAGACGCAATTGAACTGCCCGTTTACCAGGGTGTTGAAGGCCCCGATGTTATCGATGTGGGTAAGCTGACGTCACAAGGTTACTTCACCTACGATCCCGGATTTGTCTCCACTGCTTCCTGTGATTCTGAAATTACCTATATTGACGGTGACCAGGGTATTTTGCTGCACCGGGGCTACCCCATCGACCAGCTTGCTGAACAATCAGACTATCTGGAGTTGTGCTATCTGTTGCTGAACGGTGATCTGCCCAGTAAACAGGCGCACAAAGAGTTTGTGGATCTGATTAAGAACCACACCATGGTGCATGAGCAACTTCGAAACTTTTTCAACGGCTTTCGCCGGGACGCCCATCCCATGGCTATTATGTGTGGGGTTACCGGGGCACTGTCGGCCTTTTATCACGATTCCCTGGATATTGAAGATGCCGCCTCGCGGAAAGTCACCGCCCACCGGTTGATTGCCAAAATGCCGACCCTGGCAGCCATGAGTTATAAATACTCCCAGGGACAACCCTTTATCTATCCGCGCAATGACCTGGGTTATGCAGAGAACTTTCTGCACATGATGTTTGCCACCCCCTGCGAAGACTATGTGGTCAGCCCCACCATCGCCAAGGCCATGGATCGTATCTTCCTGCTGCACGCAGATCATGAGCAGAATGCTTCCACCTCAACGGTTCGCCTGGCCGGTTCCACCGGAGCCAACCCCTTTGCCTGCATTGCCGCCGGCATTGCCGCGCTGTGGGGCCCTTCCCATGGGGGTGCTAACGAAGCGGTATTGAATATGCTGGACGAAATTGGCAGCGTGGACAATATCGACAAGTACATAAAAAAGGCCAAGGACAAAGACGACCCTTTCCGCATTATGGGTTTTGGTCACCGGGTTTATAAGAATTACGACCCCCGCGCCACGGTCATGCAACAAACTTGCCGCGAAGTGCTCGAAGAACTGGGGGTTGAAGACAATCCCACCCTGCAAATGGCCCAGCGTCTGGAACAGATTGCCCTGGAGGACGAGTACTTTGTTGAGAAACGCCTGTACCCGAATGTAGATTTTTATTCCGGGATTATTCTGAAGGCCATTGGCATTCCGGTGGAAATGTTCACCGTGATATTTGCCACAGGACGGACGCCCGGCTGGATTGCCCATTGGAACGAAATGATCAGCGGCCCCTATAAGATCGGCCGCCCACGTCAGCTTTATAAAGGTGCCAGTCAGCGGGACTACGTCAGCATCGATAAACGCTAGCGGGTTAGCCGCCGCAGCAAGCTGGAGGTGTCCCACCGGCCACCTCCCATGTCCTGGATGTCTGCGTAAAACTGATCCACCAGCGCGGTTACCGGTAACTTGGCCTGTAATCCCCGGGCGGTGCGCAAAGCAATGTCCAGGTCTTTGCGCATCCAATCCACGGCAAAGCCGAACTCAAATTCATCCTTGTCCATGGTTCCCGCGCGGTTATTCATTTGCCAGGACTGGGCGGCACCCTGAGCTATCACATCCACCACCGCACCCACATCTAACTGCGCCCGTTGGGCAAAGTGAATTCCCTCGGACAGACCCTGTAAAATACCGGCGATACAGATTTGGTTAACCATCTTGGTCAACTGGCCGCTGCCCACGGGCCCAAGCAGGACACATTTTTTAGCGTAACTGTTGATCACATCCAGCGCCCGGGCAAAGTGCTCCTCAGCGCCACCCACCATAACCGTCAGGGCGCCGTTTTCCGCCCCCGCCTGTCCACCGGAAACCGGCGCGTCCAAAAATCCGATACCGCTTGAGGCCGCAGCTTCGGCAAGTTCAATGGCCAGCTCCCGCGAGGCGGTTGTATGGTCAACCAGGATTTTTGCCGTTGCGGGTTGTCCCCCCACCTGCATGCCGGCAAGAACACCATCCTCTCCCAGGGTAACCGCCCGAACATCGTCATCGTTGCCCACGCACATAAAGACAAAATCACAGTCTGAAGCCGCCAATGCGGGTGAAGCGGCAGCTTCGTGGGGTCCGGGATGGGTGTCTAACCAGCGCTGGGCGGTGGCCCGGGTACGGTTGTATACCTTAACCCGATAACCGGCCGTAGCCAGATGCGCGGCCATGGGAAAACCCATAACCCCCAAGCCAATAAAGGCAACCCGGGGCGAAGGTGGTGTGGATGCCATATCAATGTTCCAAGATAAATCAGCGTTAGCCTACCATTATCAGTGGCGGTTGCGGACGATAAAACATGTCCCCGGCTGATCTGCAGCACAGCGATCCCTCACCAGACCCGCAAGCCCTAACCCACATAGGCTGCGGGATGTTGATGTCCGTCATCACCAATCCGGTCCCATGGGGCTTTGGAGTCCACCCAGATATGGTGGGCGACCCGCAGTTCGTCCGCGCCGGAGGAAATTAAGCCCGCAGGTACAAACATTCTGGCCGGGTCGTTGACCCCCGGCAGCGGGGAACCACACACCCGGCAAAACCAGATTTGCCAATCACCCACCGGCTTGCGCCAGGTACAAATGTGCTCTTCACCCCTGACCCACCGGAAATTGTGGTTGTCCACCACAATCACTGCAATACCGTTACTGCCCGTGGATCGCCGGCACAGGGAACAATGGCAGATAAATATGCCTCCCGGCTGTGTATTAGTCTGGCTGGCATCGGTGACGGTAAAAGCCACTGCCCCACAATTACATTGTCCACTGATCATCAGTTTTTCCTCTGCACATTGCACCGGTTGCATCAACCACCTGGGGGTGAGCGGGATTGATCTAGTGTATAAATTGTGCCGGGTTTTTATAACCTTTACAGAGGCAGTTTACCCTGGCGGATGCCGTGGCAGCGCACGATCCGACAAGGTTTTAATGGGACTGCGGATGGTGTTGGATGCAGGAAGTGGTGCCGGGACAGTATTTGCACCACCGGATTGATCAGCGCCACAACAGGTAGCCCAACCGGCTACCCGCCCGGGGCGACAAGGTTCACATAATTACCGTTTCTTTGGCAAAACCCTGTTCCGTCATCATAGCCCGCAAGGTTTTAAGTGCATCCACTTGAATCTGGCGGACGCGTTCCCGGGTAAGGCCAATGGCCTTGCCAACCTCTTCCAGCGTGGTGACATCATGCCCGCGCAGACCAAAACGCCGGCAGATTACGTCCAGAGATTTTTCCGGCAGACAATCCAACCACTCGCTGATGTGGCCGCTGAGTTGTTCATTTTGCACGAGCTGCCAGGGGTCGTCTTGTGTTTCGCTGTTAAAGGAGTCCCAACTCCCCCGCTCGGGATCAAGGACGGAAATTTCCGTACAGGCAATGTTGTCGGACAACTCCATCAATTGGCGCACGTCGTCCACGGGCTTGTCCAGCAGTCCGGCCACATCGTCCGGCGTGGGATCTGCGTCCAGCTTCTGGGCAAGCTCTCGCTCCGCCCGCAAATATGTGTTCAATTCCTTGGCAATATGAATGGGCAGCCGGATGGTTTTTGCCTGGTTCATCAATCCCCGCTCTACCGCCTGGCGAATCCACCAGGTGGCGTATGTGGAAAAACGGAAACCCTTGCTGGGATCAAACTTTTCAACCGCCCGAATCAACCCCAAGTTGCCCTCTTCTATCAGGTCAAGCAGCGGCAGGCCCCGATTGATATAACGGCGGGCAATTTTGACCACCAGACGCAGGTTAGCTTCGATCATCTGCGCACGGGCCAGTTCGTCACCCTTTTGTACCTTGCGCGCCAACAACTTCTCTTCGTCTGCGCTGAGCAGGTCTGCCCGGCCAATTTCCCCCAGATACATGTCCGTGGCGTCCCCCAGGGGCCGCTGGATGGTTTTGGGTGCGGGTTCGGGGATAGCTGCTATTTCTTCAATCTGAAAAAATTCGTTAATTTCCGCGTCGTCGAGTTGTTCAGTAGATTCGGTGTACATCATGTTCTCCGTTTCGTGCTAAGACTGTTTCAAGCTCGTCGAGGAAAAACCACAGTGACGCAACAATTCGTCTGCTGAGAACGGCTTCTTTAACAGGACAGCAGCACCGGCTTCGATGATCCGATGCTCCAGTTGCTCAGAGTGGTGACCGGTCATGGCCACCACATGGGCGTGGGCTGAGTGGGTACTTGCCTTAATCGCCTTACACACCTGAACGCCGTCAAGACCCGGCATCATGATATCCAGGATCACAATGTCGGGTTTGTGTTCAGCCACCAGTTGACCCGCGGCAAAACCGTCTGCAGCACCATAAACTTCAATATCGTCTACAGAGGTTTGTAACAAGGCCACCAGATAGCTGTTCAGTTGGGCATCGTCGTCAACCACCAGTACCCTGGTGCGTTGCGCCTGTGCTTCGATCTGATCCGCCAGGGTGACACCCCGTTCCGCGGCAAAACGTTCGACGTCTGCCCGGGTAAAACGACGGTGTCCACCAGCGGTGGTGTGTGCGGCAAGCATGCCTTTTTGGGCCCATTGTCGAACGGTAATAGGTGATACCAAAAGCAAACCCGCCACCTCGTTGGGTGTTAGATAGTCTGTTTTGTCCCCTGCCATTGCCCGCTGACTTCCCATCCTGTTAAAACTTCCCTCGAAAAACTTCCTAACTTAATCGACGGTTTGGACTATCCTGATGAAAGGTATTTTGAAACAAAATATCGCTTCAATCGAAATAATCGGTTCAATCGATTTGTTGAAACGCAATTTAATCGGTTTAATCGATATTGGCCAGTGCTAATTTCGCATAAAGGCATGATTTTTTAGCTCCATCAGCTATAAGAAACATCCCCCTGGTGCCGGCGGCGGCGCCCGCTGTGCACATCGTCCATTAGTTCTTTTAGTATTTTCAAATACTTAGACATGGTTTTGTGATGCTCCGGAGAGATCATATATTGAATCCCGTCCGGCCGGGTGACCCTGGAAGAAAACCAGCCCTGCTCATACAGGCCTTCTCCCACAGCCAGAATGTCATTGTGCTGCCAGCCAAAGGCCACAATGGACAACTTAGGGTCACCCATAATGTAGCAGCCCGCCGCCTGGCAACCTTGTACTAACTGAGCCCGGGCGTCTGCAATTTGTGCAGCCCGTGCCTGATAACCCTCCCGGCCCAGGTAATTCAACACTGCCCAAGCGGCGGCAATGGCACCACCCGGACGCGTGCCCGCCATGGTGGGTGTGTACATATGTCCACAGGGCCAATCGCTGAAGTGGAAGGTCTGGGATTTGTGCAATGCCTTTTCCCGGTACAGGACGGTGGATGCCCCTTTTGCCGCGTAACCGTATTTGTGCAGATCCAGGGACATGGAACTGACCCCGGGAATGGAAAAGTCATAAGGCTCGATGTCATTGTCCGTCACTTCCCGCATAAACGGGTTCAAATAGCCGCCAACACAGGCATCCACATGCAGCCACAAGTTGTGTTTTTGAGCTAGCCCGGACAGTTCTTCAATGGGATCAATCAAGCCGTAAGGAAAACACGGGGCTGAGCCGACCAGCATAATGGTATTTTCGTTAACGGCATCAGCCATGGCGTCTACATCCGCCTTAAAATCGTCGGCACACGCAATGCGCACCACCTGCAAACCCATCAGGTGCGCTGCCTTGTCAAAAGCCGGGTGCACACTGTAGGGGGCTAGAATTTCCGGTTTGCCAGGCACCTTGCGCTGGGCCAGAACGTGGTCCCTGCAGGCTTTTACCGCCAGCAGAATACTTTCCGAACCCCCTGAGGTCATGGAACCCGCCCCGCCTTCCGGGGCCTGCTGCAGGTTCAGGGCCATGTCGATGACCTGCTTTTCCATGTTGCGCAGGCTGGGGAAAGCGCCGGGGCCCAAGCCGTTTTCGGCAATAAATAAGCTGTAAGCATCGTGGGCCACCTGCATGACATCATCCCCCGAATGAAAGACATAGACCGCCGCCTTACCTTCCCGCCAGTTCACATCACCGTTAGCCATGTTGACCATCTGTTCACGCAGTTCAGGCCAGGCTATGCCGGTTTGGGGTATTTCTGTCATAGGCTCCTCCTTTGCGCCGGCTAGATTGAAACATCCGCCCGTGGTTGTCCACCCGGGGTCTGCCCGGCTATGCCCCGGCCGGCTTTCTGGGTTACATTACCGCCAATGAGAAGCACTGGAAACAGATTTCAGCATGGCTGAAGAAACCCTGACCCTGCGCGATTTACCCGCTGTGGACAGCCTTTTGGCGGCACCGGTGATGCAACCCGTTATTGTCCGTATGGGCGTTCTGGCGGTACGCAACACCCTGCGCAACATCCAATCCGACATCCGCCAGTCCAGGGTGGTGCCCGGCTGGGCCGTGGACCCGCAGGCTTACGCCGAACAAGTTGGCCAACGGCTACGTGGCAGCACGTATTGCCCGGTGTTTAACTTAACCGGCACTGTGATTCACACTAATCTGGGACGTGCCCTGATTGATCCGCTGTTGTGGCAAGCCATAGAACCCCTGGTCACACGCCCCATTAATCTGGAATATGACATTGACCAGGGTCGGCGCGGCGATCGTGACAAGATTGTGGAGCAGCGCCTGCAAACCCTGACCGGGTGCGAGGCTGCTACTGTGGTAAACAACAACGCAGCGGCTCTTTTTCTGGTACTTAATACTTTTGCTCTGGGCCAAAAAGTACCTGTCTCACGGGGTGAACTGATCGAAATCGGCGGCAGCTTCAGGCTGCCGGAACTGATGGCCCGCTCGGGCTGTGAGCTGATGGAAGTGGGTACCACCAACCGCACCCACGAGCGGGACTTTGCCGCGGTGCTGGATCAATCCGCCATGTTGCTGAAGGTGCACCCCAGCAATTATCACATTTCCGGTTTCTCTAAAGAAGTGAGCGCGGGGCAATTGGCCGCCTTGGCCAGTCAGCAGAACATCCCCAGTTGTGTCGATCTGGGCAGCGGCACGCTGGTGGAATTAACCCGTTGGCAGCTACCCGCTGAGCCCACCCCGCAATCTGTTCTGGCTGATGGTATCGATCTGGTGACATTCAGCGGAGACAAATTACTGGGTGGCACTCAAGCCGGCCTGATTGTCGGCAAAAAAACGCTGTTGGATCAGATCAAAAAGAACCCCCTGAAACGGGCCCTGCGCGCGGACAAAATTACCCTGACACTGCTGGACACCACGTTGAAACTGTACGAACAGCCTGACAAGCTGAATGAGAATCTGGCGCTGTTGCGCACTCTGACCTTGAGCGATCAGGAACTGCGCTCCCGCGCTGAGCAGCTTCAGGCTTGTTTTGCGGCCCCCTGGCAAACCCGCATAGAGCCCAGTTCCGGGCAAATAGGCAGCGGCGCCCTGCCGGACAAAACCATTTCCAGCATTGCGCTGACGGTGCGCCACCCTGACAAAGGTGTCAACGAGATAGAAGCCCTGCTGCGCACCCTGCCCGTGCCCGTAATCGGCAGAGTGCATGATGATCGTCTTTGGCTGGACATGCGCGGCGCCGAGCCCATGGATGATCTGTTGGACAACTTAAGGCACCTGGCAAAATGATTGTCACCCTTGCGGGTCACGTTGATCACGGCAAGACCTCTCTGGTGCGCTGCCTGACCGGAGTAGATACAGACCGTCTGGAAGCGGAGAAACAGCGAGGGCTGACCATTGATCTGGGGTTTGCCTACATTGATGAGGGGCGCATCGGATTTGTGGATGTGCCTGGACATCACAAGTTCATTCACAACATGGTGGCCGGGGTGGCCGGACACCAATACGCCTTGTTGGTGATTGCCGCTGACGACGGCCCTATGCCACAGAGCAAGGAGCATCTGGATATTTTAAGCCTGGTAGGCATAAAACAGGGTTGTATTGCGCTCACCAAAACCGACCGGGTGAGCGCAGCCCGCCTGACCGCCGCTAGAGAAGAGATTGCCGAACTGACCGCCAATACCTTTCTGGCCGGGGCAGAAGTTTTCCCAACCTCCATCACTGATGAACACAGTACGGCCAAATTGCTAGCGCACCTGTCCGCTCAAGCGGACAAGGTTACTACGCTGGGAGAAACCCAGCCCTTCAGGTTAGCCATCGACCGCAGGTTTGTCGTACAAGGTGCTGGCCTTATCACCACCGGCACCGTGCACAGCGGGCATGTGCGGGAGCAGGATACGTTGTACCACTTCCCCTCAAATAAGGCAGTGCGGGTAAGACGTGTGCACGCTCAGGACCAACAGGTGGCACAAGCCAACCCCGGTGATCGCTGCGCGCTGAATCTGACCGGCATGGAGGTGAATGAAATTCAGCGCGGCGATTGGCTGACTGAAGAACCAACCCCGGCTTTTATAGAGCTGACGCTGAACCTGCACGTGCTTGATGATTTCCCCAGACCCATTAAACACTGGACACCGGTGCACATCTATCACGCCACCAGTCACACCACCGGCAAAATTGCACTGCTGCACGACAACCGTTTGCATCCGGGTGACCGGGCGTTGGTTGATTTGATATGTGATGAACCACTGGCTGCCAGAGCAGGTGATCAGTTGGTGTTGCGCGACTATGGTCTGGATCTGACCCTTGGCGGCGGGCCTGTTGTCCATGCCCAAACCCAAGTCAGCCAACGGCGCAGAGCAGAGGAGCGCCGCGCGGCTTTGGAAGGATTTAATACCGGTTCCAGCGCGGCATCTTTGGCCCAACTGCTG
>JANQMF010000013.1 GCA_028280225.1 Pseudomonadales bacterium
CCCATCCAGGTGCGGGGATCACCGTCAAATTGGCCCTCTTTTACACACTGTTCCACGGTTTCGGTATGACCCTGGGGGCCAATTCCGGACGAGGTGATATTGGCCGTTACCTTGTACAAACCCGGGCGGGGGCCGTCAGCGTAGGCAATTGCGGCCAACAAGCTCAAACACAGGGCACAAAACAGCAACTTTGCTGAAGGCTTGTTTGTATTGGAGTGGGTGAGTGGTTTGTTCATGTTGTGGGTTCCCGCCTGGTAAATTTTGGTCAACGCAGCACCACTTTAACCTGATCCCAAGCCCTTGCACACCGGCTTCATGCCCAGACCACGTCCTGTAGGTTTTTTCCGGATTTTTTAGGGGTTTGGGGCTGTGATGATAGCTATGGTTATAGATAGCTGTGGTTATAATAGTGGGTTTGAGTAGGAAGAACTGCCCTTGAATACCACCGTCCAAACTTCCCCAAGCCAGGATCTGGAAGGCTTAACGGAACCGCAACCCGATTGGTTCCGCCGCGCATATAATGAACCCCGCAGCCAGGGTCAGGTTGAAGTTGAGGGTGCGCGGATTAATTATTTCCGCTGGGGAAATCCGCAAGACCCGGGTATTGTCCTCACCCATGGCTTTATGGCCCATGCCCGTTGTTGGGCCTTTATTGCTCCCCTTCTGGCAAAAGAAAACTACTGCCTGGTGGCATTTGATCTGTCGGGCATGGGGGATTCCGGCCATCGTCCCCAATACAGTGTTGAACTGCGTGCGGCGGAATGTGCAGCGGTGGCGGATGCAGCCGGACTCACCGCGGGTGGGCGCAAGGCCAGTCTGGTATGCCACAGCTATGGGGGCAGAGTGGGTTTGACCGCGGTGCAGCATCAGCCCCGGCGGTGGGAACGTTTGATCATTTGTGATATGACCATGCTGGCACCGGGGGAAAAACTGGAGCTTAGTGAACATCGCCAGCGTATGGCCGAGCGAGGCGTCAAACCCCATAATGTTTATGCGGATATGGAAAAGGTCCGCCAACGCTTCCGCTTAGCGCCGGACCAGCCCTGTGCAAACGACTACCTGATGGAATATATGGCGCGCCACTCGGTAAAAGCCGTCCCCGGAGGCTTTCAGTGGAAGTTTGATCCCGCCATTCTGGCTCCGGAGAGTTTTCATGGCCATGACGATAACTGGTGGGAAAGTGTGGCGCCAACCTTTGCCGCCTTAAAGCTGCCCCGGGCCATTGTCTATGGTGAACATTCCTCGATGATGAGTCCCGCGGCGGCGGCCTATCTGCGTCAGGCGACACAGGATCATGGGTCAGCGGTGCCCATGGTGCAGATCCCGGATGCCTATCATCATATTATGCTGGATCAGCCCCTGGCCCTGGTGGCTGCCTTGTCCAGCCTGCTGCAAATGCTATAGGGGTAACAGCCCCGAGATTACCCCAGTTGACGTTTAAATAGATCAAATACCGAGGCCCATACGCGTTCAGCTTCGGCCTGGTTGTAGGCCGGACGCTGGGGAAAACAAAAGCCGTGGTCCGTGCCCGGGTGAATAACCAGTTCGTAGTCGATATTGTTGGCATCCAGGGCGCTGGTCAATTCGGGAATCACAAAGTCTTCAACATAGTGGTCCTGTTCAGCAAAGCCCAAGTACAGCTCGCCCTGAATGTGGTTGACCAGTTTATGGGGGGAATCAGCCTTGTCGGTGACCATGCGGGTGCCATAGAGGGAAGCGGTAGCGCGAATTCTTGAGGGGAAGGTACCTGCGGCGGACAAAACAAATTGCCCGCTCATGCAGTAGCCGATGGTACCGGTCAGGTCGCGGGCTATATCCAGTTCGGCCAGATACGTCAGGATGCCTTCGGTATCCACCATGACCATCTGATTGGTCAGTCGGCTGCCCGCGGCAAACATGCGCTTGAATTCGGCTTCTGCTTCAGCCTTATCCGCCCGGTTCAGGTCAAACCTCAGGGTGCCTTCGCGGTAGTACAGGTCCGGCAGCACACACAGAAATCCTTCTGCCGCAATGCGGCGGGCAAAATCCCGCAGTTCCTCGCGGATTCCCGGCACATCCATGTACACGATGACGGGTGCAAAATCCGAGGATGCCCCGGATGTGTCCGGATGACAGATAAAACAAGGAAGCTGACCGTCGGCGGTTGGCACATCCTGATGATATTCGGCGATAGACAATGGCTTAGTACCTTAAACAATGACCTAAACACTTTGACCCAACTGGTACTGTTTCGCAACCCTGCAACAAAAACGTTAGACTCTGCACCCCAACTAAGTGGTTGTCGACTCAGGAGGTAGGTAATGCGCGGTGTTGCTTTATTCTTATTGCTGTTGTCCACGATGGCCCATGCCGGGGACAGCCTGAATCAGTTTTCCACCATTGGAGCGTTGATGGCAGGTGAGTATGAAGGGGATTGGACCGTTGATGAGCTGACGAATTACGGCAACTTCGGCCTGGGTGCGGTTAATCGGTTGCAGGGTGAGTTGATTGTTGCTGACGGCACATTTTACGTTGCGGTGGCGGACGGTAGCCTCAGACAACTTGAACTCGAAGAACAAATGCCTTTTGTCATGCTTACCCACTTTGAGGCGCAGGCCGTCACGCGGCTGGGACCGTCATCCTATGTCTTAATGACCAGCGCGGCGAAAACCCTGGCAGCCAATAAAAACCTGCCGCTGGCAGTGCGCATCGACGGCCACTTCAAAAAACTGTTGTTGCGCAGCGAAAGGGTTCAGACTAAACCCTATGAGCCGCTGGCCACGGTGATGGCCAGGGACGAGGTGCGCTACAGTGCCCGGGATATAACCGGCTCCCTAATTGGATTTTATATGCCGGCCTACTTTAGGGGGTTGTCCGTGCCGGGTTTTCATTTCCACTTTGTCTCCGGGGACCGGAATCTTGGCGGCCACGTGATTGATGCGGAGTTGACCCGGGGCAAACTCTCTGTGGACCCAACGCCTGTCTTTCACCTGGTGCTGCCGGACAACAGCCGTTTTGCCGGCTTGGTGCTGGATGGTCAGCACGACGCGGCGCTGGATGTGATAGAACATCAAACCCCGGGATCTGTTCAGAACAAGTAGACCCCTACCCGCGGGCCCCTCTCTTGGCCAAGAGAGGGGGCCAAGAGAGGGGGCCGGGCAGGGGTACGAAGGGTGTCAGCTGTCGCTTTTATTCACCGGTACCGAACCGGCCACCGGATAACTGCCGTTTATAAATTCCACCGCAAGAATCTCGCCCTTGCGATGCACCTTACAATTAGCAATCACCTTGTCGCGCAGATTTGCTTCCGGGGAATTAGCGTATATGTGGAAGCGCAAATCCCGGCCTGTGGAACGGGTTTTGATGTTGCGCACCTTCATGCGCACGTCGTCTCTGTGGACGTCCATTTGGGCGGCTATGGCATCTTTACAATTGCTCACCGAGTTACCGTAACTATCAGCGACAGCGTGACTTACGCCAAACATGGAGGTGGCAGCAAGACTGCCTGCAATGATGTAACGCTTCATGTGTGTTTCCTAACGTTGCTTTGGGAGGATGTATAGTGTTACTTTTGGTAACAGCTATGTGAACCGTCATTTTTAGAACGCTCTGGTACAAAAATGCGCCACTATCCGGGAAGCTTGCCGTATGGATCCAAGGTGATAAACCTGGGTGATTCGCCTAGGTGATAAAGGAGAGAGTGATATAGAAAAGATAAATGGCCAGGATCAAGCCGCACACCAGGGTTCCCAGCGCACCCAGTGCCCGGGGGGCATTGGCGCCCTCGTTCAAAGTCAGGCCAACGGCGTGGAGAATACGTGCAGTCACAAAGGCACAGGCAATGAGCAGAACAAATAGGGTGCTGCCCCGCATGATTTCCAGCAATCCCAGGAGAATAAGGAACAGGGGTGCATTTTCTGCCAGATTCCCATGTCGCCGGATGGCGAGCAGCAAGCCGGTGTGTCCGCCATCGCCAATTGATGTGGCAAAAGCCCGGCGGTTAAAACCCACCAGTAGCATAAGGGCCAGCTGCATCATCATAAGAACTGCAGCGGTCAGGGCGGTATAAAGTGGAAGATGTTGCATATCTGAAGCACTCCGGAATGGGTTTAACCATGGGCAAACCTAAACCCAATTCGGGGCACCGGCTACCGGGGTTTATGGACCAGTGTGGTGTAAAAATGAACCGCTCAGGGGGTTAAATTTGCAACGATGATTGCGGGGTCAACAGCAGAGTCAGTGGCGGAGTTTGTGTAGAAATGGAACAGATGAATTGGGATGACGTACGTTTATTCCTGGCGGTTGCCGAGCAGGGGTCTTTTCGCAAGGCGGCTCAGCAGCTTGAGGTTGGGCACTCGACATTGTCCAGACGCATCGAAAGCCTTGAGGATTCGCTGGGTGTACTCCTGTTCAGCCGCAAAAGCACGGGCCTGACCTTAACGTCCGCCGGGGAAGAGTTGCAGCGTACCGGCCAACCCATTCAAGTTGAGTTTGCCCAGTTGCAGGTACGGATGTTTGGTCAGGATGATCAGGCCAGGGGCAATATCCGCTTTACCGCACCGTCGCTGATTATTCGCGACGTGCTCATGCAACCGTTACGGGAATTTTGTACCCGCTGGCCGGACATTCACATCGAAGTAGACCACTCACTGGATTTGCTGGATTTGTCGACCAAGGAGGCAGACATTGCCATACGCATGACCAATACACCCGGAGACCATTTAATTGGGCGTAAGGTTGGGGTGTATTGTGAAGCGGCATACGCGGGCGCGGAATATCTGCGGTGGTTTGAAGCTGCTGCGCCTGATGCACATCGTTGGTTATATCCCGGTGGCAACTATCGCTTTGAAGTTTTGCTGCACGCGCCTTATCAAACTCCTGCACCGCCCCGGCGTTATCTGACGGTGCCCGATCTGGAATCTCAAGTCCGGGGCGCGGAGCTGGGTATGGGCATTGCCATGCTGCCTTGTTTAATGGCAGACGCCAACCCCAAGCTGCAACGCATCAGCAATGTGGTCAAGCGCACGGATATCTGGCTGCTGGCGCACCGGGATACGCGCAACAACCGGCGTATGCAGTTGTTCAGAGACTTTCTGGTCAAAGCCTTTGCTGCGGAAGAAGACCGCATGCGGGGCTTAGATCAGCTATCCGCCCCGGCGGAAGAGTTGTTGGAAGTTTAGTCAACAGGTGTTGGACCACCCGCGTTTAACGACCAGTCGTATTGGTAATCGATGTCAAGCTCCCGGTGATCATCAACGGCGTCTTTGAGCGCCGGGTGATGTTGGGCAAGATAGGCAATCAGGCCGTCTTCATGGTCGGCAAAGTCCTGCAGGTACCACTTAAATATACTGGATAGCACCAGGCCGTTTGTCGCGTCAAGGTTTACCCCTCTGGGATGTTGAATGTATTCACTTTCCGCTTGAGTCAAAAGCGTTTCGGTATTTGTTGCGGTAAACGCCTGACCCTGCAGGTTCGGGCATCCCAGGCTTGCGCAATTTACCGCGTAGTGAATGCGTTTGTCCTGCCAGATGGGGCGAAGAATTCTGTGTTCAATATCGTTCAGGGTCAGACCATGCCCGGCGATCCGGATAACTTCATCGTCCCAGGGACCAATGGCAAACAGTTTTTCTCCCATCCGCCGGATCGAATTTTTATCGGGATACTTCAGTACCGTGGCCACGGTTAAGGCGTTGTACAGATTAATCCAATAAGGTAGCTGTTCTGCCCTGCTCAGCCGGCGGGGGTCGTCAGCGGACATCAATTTGAGGTAACGATCAAGATTTGCCTTGTCGGGTCCGGTAAACCCCCCGTAATTTACCCGATTAATACCATCCTCGGCAGTCACGACATACCGGTCGAGCAGGTTTTGCCAAAGTTGATGATCCAGGGTCACGCTGCTTTGTTCATTGGACGTTTGCCAAATCGACCAGGCCTGCGGCCAGGCGGCGGTAACTTGAGGAATAACAAAGACAGGGCTGAACATCACCATCCACACGGATAGTGTCTTAATGCGATACATAAGAACCTTACTTCTGGTCAGGGTTTTTTGGGGTCACGCAAGGCTTGGATTGAACTTTGGTATAAAAGTTCATCCGGTTGATAAATATGTGCCGGTTGAACTCCGGCTTAAGTTAAACCCGCCAGAAGAGTGCCTGGGCAAAAACAGGCAAAGGTAAACAAAAGGTAAACGAAAAGCCCAACAATTTTATTTTTCTTTTAAAGCGGTGTGGAGTAAAGCGGTGTGGAGACTAGGTGCCGGGTTTGGCAGCCGGTACGGGACGCGCACGCTGGTTGTACAACAGCGCACGCAGCGCGGCAATTTCCTGCTCGCTCATTTTTGAATAGTCGTTTTGCAGGTTGCTGCCCACAGCCATGCCCCGTTGAACAGCGGGGCGGTTGCCCATTTCTTCGAACCAGCGCTTGAAGTAGACAAACTCTTCAATGTCCTGACCCTGGCCTTCCCAATTGACCGTCCAGGGATAACAGATCATATCTGCAATGGTATATTCATCGCCGGCAAGATAGGGTGATTCGTAGAGCCGGTTGTTAAGCACACCGTATAAACGGTTCACCTCGTCGGAAAATCTTCGTATCGCATAAGATTGATCCCCTTCGTTTTCCCCCAGCCGTTTGAAGTGGCCACATTCTCCCGTTTTGGGTCCTTGATTTGCCATTTGCCATTGCACCCACTGATTCACGGCGTAGCGCCCGCGCAGATCCTGGGGATAAAATTGCCCCGCTTTTTCAGCGATGTACATCATCATGGCCCCGGACTCAAAAACACTGATGGGTTCTCCACCGTCAGCGGGTTGGTGATCCACCAGGGCGGGCATGCGGTTGTTAGGGCAAATAGCCAGAAATTGGTCGCTGAATTGATCTCCCTTGCCGATATTGCAGGGAATCACATTGTAGGGCAGGCCACACTCTTCTAGCAGAATGGTGACTTTTTTGCCGTTTGGGGTGGGCCAGTAGTGGAGGTCAAGCATGCGCATTCCGAATGTTTTTCACTCCGGAAATATAGCGTGTTGCGGACAAATGTTCATCAGCCGTTTGCAACTGTGTGTTGAGAATACTTATATTCCGTAAGGACTAACTACTTACTGACGGACCTGCCATGATGCCCCTGATCCCTTTTACCGCTGCGTCATCAAAAACCCGCTTCGATCACGGGACCGGGCGCGGCGCGGTCATCGCGATGATGATCGTGATGTTGTCTGCCACTGATGCCTGGGGAGACGAATCCGGTCTGCCGGCAGCGGTATTGGGGCAGGCCGGACCGCTGGCCGGTCAATCCGTGAACTATGCACCGGCTAACCCGGCCAGCATCGGTTACTTATCCGTTCCCAAGGGAGAAGGTCCGTTTCCCGCGGTTATTCTGATTCACGAATGGAATGGCCTGGTGCGCAGAGTCAAGGAGGTGGCTGATGCCTTTGCGGATGAAGGTTATGTGGCTTTGGCGGCAGATCTGTACAGTGGACGTACCGGTACCAGCCGGGAAGAAAATATGCGCCTGGTCCGCGAGACACTCAGTCAGCCCCAGGTCATTATTGACAATTTGAATGCCGCCGCGGGATTTTTACGCAATCGTGAGGATACCACCGGCAAAATTGCCAGCATCGGCTGGTGTTACGGCGGCGGGGTAGCCCTCAGCTACGCCCTGGGTGGTGAGCATCATGACGGCACTGCTATTTTCTATGGACGGCTCTTGGATGATCCCCAAGCCATGCGGCACATTCACCACGAGATTTATGGCACCTTTGTCAGGGATGATCCGGGAATCCCGTTGGAAACCGTGGATAAGTTTGTTAAAAGCCTGCGGGCAGCGGGTATAGAAAACGATGTGCATATTTATGACGAGGTCCGGCATGGGTTCTGGCTGCATGTGGATCGTGATCCGCAAACCAATACCGCACCGGCGGAAGATGCCTGGTCGCGGTTAAAAGCCTACCTGCGGCGCACCCTCGGCTAAACGGTTAAGGTTGGTCGAATCCGGATCTAAAATCTGATCTTGGCCGCCATCTTCGGTATGATGGCGCCTTGCTGGTCTGTTGCAAATTTTGGGAGGGAAAATGTCAGACACAGAACATCAAACCGTACAGGTTTATCTGGTTGCCGCCGGTGACTATCACGATATCGATTTTGCGCGTCTGGAACTACTGAAGCTGCTTGCCGAGGAGGAAAAAATCCGGGTGCAGGTGGCAGCGGACTACCACGACGTCGATGCCATTCAAGCCGCGGACTTTTTGATTACGTATACCTGTAACCTGGTCCCCACTGAAGCTGAACAGTTGGCGTTGCGGGACTTTGTGCGTTCCGGCAAGCGCTGGTTTGCCTTACACGGTACTAATGCAATTTTGAAATTCCTCGACGCCGGGGGGGTGGATTGTCCGGAAACCGCACCGGTGATGATGGAAACTCTGGGCACTCAATTTCTGGGACACCCTCCCATTCAGCCGTTTACCGTACATGTTTCGGATCCGGAACATGAATTGGTCAAAGGTATTGAGCCTTTTGAAACCGATGATGAGATCTACCTCTGTCGTATCCATGGTGACCTGCACCACTTGTTACATTCGCGCTTTACCGGCAAGGCCACCGGATTTGTCCACGAAGATTGGGACGAGGACGTGCCCCACCCGGTGTACTACATCAATCGGGTAGGTGAGGGTGAAGTCCTCTATCTCAATCTGGGACACTGTCGCGGTCATTACGATATGCAGCCCATGGTGGATTTTTATCCGCAGATAGAACGTTGTGCCTGGGACAAGCCGGAGTTTTACGAATTGCTGCGCCGGGGTATTCGATATTGTGCCGACAGAGCGGCCTGACTACATTCGACCACCCCGTTAGGGTGATGCCGGCTCACGACAGCCGGGAATCGTTTGCATATAGGCGGGACACGGTATGCGCGCGTAGTTGCCCAACTCGCCCTGCAGGTAAATCCGGCCACCTTCTTCGATAAAAATCACGGTGGCCCGAGGGTCTGCAGGGCGCCGGTATAGCCGGGAGGTGACGGGCAACAAAGTGCCACCCTGTTTGCCGCGTTGCCAGCGTAGCGTTCCCCCCGGCATGGACGTCACATGCAGCCTGGTCAACGTACCGGCCTGCCAACGGTCCAGGCCAAAACGCGCGCCGCTTGGATAATAAGTGCCGTGGAATTTGCCTGCTGAAGACGTGCCTGGCGAAGGTGTTGGAGGAGGCTTGTCAGCAGGAACATTTTGGCTCAGGTGCGTTTCCAGCAACGCTTCAATACGTGCCAGCAACCGGGGATTATCAACGTTAATGTTAACCACGTAACCCAGTTGTGCTTCCGGGATAAAGGCCATGCGGCTGCGGTAACCGTCCGCGTCACCGCCGTGACCATGCCAGACCAGACCGTTGCGTACCCTGGGGTAAAGACCGGCAGCATAGGTATGCGCCAGTCCGTTTTGGCCGGCCAGGCTTGAGCGGGCCTGAAACAACGGTGAGCTGCCGTGCTTGCGGCCTATTGAGATCAGATGAGTGGTCAACAGCACCAGGTCATCAATGCTGGCATTAAGCGCCCCGTAAGCCGGAAAGGTCATATGCCAGTAGGGGATTGGCGTTTTGCCGTCTGCTTTAAACCCCCCGGGCAGCGGGGCCTGGGGTGAAAAGCCGGCGCTGCGCATTCCCAGTGGGGCGAATGTCCATTTTTCAGCGGCCCGGGCAAAAGACTGTTGGGCAACGGTTTCAATCAATAGCTGGCTTAACCCCGGCGTCATGTTCGAATAAACATGTTGGAGTCCGGGTGGCCACCGGGTGGTTCGATGCCGGGGGTTGATCGCCAGGGCTTGTGTCAGGGAAACGGGGCTGTTGAAGTTGAACTCCCGGCTGGACAAATCGGGCAGGCCGGCGGTCAGCTCTAACAGGTGATTAACCCGGATTGGATGGGTAGCCCGCCATGGGTTGTGCCAGTGGCCGGGATCCACATACCGGGCCAGGGGTGCATGCAGATCAATTTTTTCATCCTCCGCCAGGGCCAGTACGGTCAGGGCAGTGATGGTTTTGGTAATGGACCCCCAGCGCAGATGAATATCCGGCTGGGCACCCCAGACCTTTGTCCGCACTGTCAGCTTGCCCGAGTGAGCGGCCCGGGGGGTGATCAGGCTGACAGCCATCACCGGCACATTGTGGGTTGTGCGCAAATCCGCCAGTTGGGTGAAAAGCTCTGCGCTTTCCGCCGGCCCGGGCGCCATTCCGGCCGGGTGTGCACCGGTTGGTTTGGCCCGGCCGTCCGTGACCGCCCAGGCACAAGCCGCACCCCAAAAGATTAATCCCAGCAGTCTGGCCACGGTCAGACCGGTTCACCACCTTTGTAGACACTTAAACGGGCCTGCTCCTGGAGCACGGTGATGTCCGTCATGGGATTGCCGTCGACAATCAGGAAGTCCGCCAACTGTCCCTGCGCCAGGGTACCCCGGCCGCCACCGGGGTCTGCTGCCAGGCCGCCGTTTGCGGTGGCACACAACAGCGCTTCCCCGGGGCGCATGGCAAACAGGTCCACAAAGTACGCCAGGTCTTTGGCGTAAGTACCGTGGGGGGCAATACTGATACCATAGTCGCCGCCTACCACCAGCTTGACCCCGGCTTTTCTGAGTTTGGCCACCGAGGTCACCGTGGCTTCGATTTCCGCCTCGTAGCCCTGGGCACGGACAACGTCTTTGCTGATACCCAGGCTTTCGCAATGGGCAAGGTAGGTGACCTCCCAGGCGATGGCCGGTCCCACAAATATTTGCGGTTGCTGCGCGAGCAGGTCAACCGCTTCGTCATCCAGATAGTTGGCATGTCCCACCAGATCAACACCGGCACGCACGGCTTGCTTCACCGCGGCTGCGGATCTGGCATGACAGGCCACCCGAAGTTTGCGCCGGTGGGCCTCGTCGACAATGGCGTTGACTTCTTCATCGGTAAAGGCCAACTCACCGGGAGGATTGGTGGGATTAATGTTCTCACCGTCGATAAATATTTTTACGATATCCACACCCAGCCGGCGCTGCTCCCTGACGGCTTTGCGTAATGCCCAGGGACCGTCCGCGATCTGGCTTAAGCCACCCGGTGAATCAACATTGCTGGCGGTTGCGCCAAGATCCCGGCCGGCCGCCAACAGCCGCGGCCCGGCTATGGCGCCGCGGGCGATGGCATTACGCAGGGCTACGTCAATTTGATAAGTGGAGCCGAAACTGACAGCGCTGGTAAAACCGGCGTTTAACATCAGGCGGGCATTGTTGACAGCGGTAATGGTGGCTTCTTCCACCGGCGTATCGCCAATGGCAAAGGGGCTGGCGTCTGCAAAAGACAGGTGGGCGTGGGTTTCGGTCATGCCCGGCATGACAAATTTGCCCCCCAGGTTGTGCGTCACAACCTCCGGGGCCCCGGCGGCCTCCGGCAGGGTGTCCTCGGGGCCGGCATATTTAATCGTGCCGGCTTGGATCCACAATGCCGCATGGGGAATCAGCTGTTCGTCCAAGGCTGAAAACAGGGTGCAGTGGCTGAATAACTGGCTATTGATGGTACCGCTCATAACATTCCTCGCTACGTGTTAGTCAACGTTGCATCCGGCACGCACCGCTTATGGCCGCTTAGGCAAAAAACGCAGTCTTCTTTTCACCGTTGGGACCGTAAACGGGTTCGCCGCGCTCAACCAGATAAGCCTGATTATCACTGCTGACCACATTGGCGGCTGCCAGCCGTTCAACCATGGCAGCGTAGTTGGGGTGGTTAAAGTGAGCAGCCAGGGTGGTGCTGTCTTCCCATAGCTCATAAACCTGGATACGGGTGTCGATACTTGGATCCGGCGCAAAACAATAGTCACGACAGCCTGCTTCTTCCTGCCGGGTGGCCATTTGCACATCTCGGGTCAGTTCCACTGCTTTGTCTCGGTCTGCCTTGCTGGCAAACTCCAATGCCGCTACAACAATGATCATAATGCCTCGGCTGGTTTGTTATTTGTTGCCTAAGCATATCTGCTGATAGAACAAAAAGCCCGGTGGTTTGTGATATAAACGCCCAAGACGGAGTGAATTTAAAACTGAGGAATTGGCGATCAGGCGCATGAAAATCTGCCTGCCCACAGCAGCAAACCCTATCGAACAAGCCGAGCGCGAGCGTGCCTTGTTTGCCCAACGTCAAGCGTTTGCCTGGGTACATGCCCCCGGTCAGCCGCCCTATTGCCGGGGAGTGCCCGAAGGTGAAGAGTTCACCGAGCGCAAGGAGCGCCTCATGGCCTTTGACCTGGCGGAAAGTATGGCGGATATGGCGCTTGCCTTTGTCTGCCGGCTGTTCAGTCACAATGATACGGTACGCAGCTTTCGCCGCTACTATCCATTACGTCATGTGCCGGAAGTTGCTGAGCGATGGCGTACCGATGAAGAGTTTGCGCGTCAGCGCCTGGATGGTATCAACCCGGTACTCATCCGGCTGGCTAAGGAAATTCCCGAGCACTTTCCGGTGACGGATGACAAGCTTCGGGGCGTGCTGCCCGCTCATCACTCACTGGAAGGTTTGCTTAAGGAGCACCGGCTCTTTCTGCTGGATTACAAAATTCTTGCCGGTCTGCAACCCTTGCTGGGCCGTTTTTGTGTTGCCCCTATCTGTTTATTCTGGCTGGACGACCGGCGTGTGCTGATGCCTTTAGCCATTCAGCTGGGGCAATCTCCCGCTGAAGCAAAAACAATCTATACCCCGGCGGATCACTACTGGACCTGGCGTCTTGCGCGCACCTTTGTACAAAGTGCGGACGGTACTTATCATGAGGTGGTGGCCCACTTAACCAAGACCCATCTGGTCATGGAAACATTCTGGGTGGCGGCTAATCGCACCTTACCCCGCCAACACCCCGTCCATGAACTGCTGAAACCGCATTTCACCGGCACTATCGAAATCAACCATGATGCGCGCACCAAACTGCTGGCCCCGGGTGGCCCCATTGACGAATCCATCGCCATCGGCGCGGAGGGGTCCTTAAACCTGGTGGGTCTGGCTTATGCAGACTGGTCCTTTGACACGGGTTCACCCTACCAAGACTTCCAGGCACGGGGGGTGGCGGATGCAGAAGTTTTGCCGGGTTACCACTATCGCGATGATGCGCTGGTGCTCTACACCGCGGTGCAGGCCTATGTGGCTGCCATCACAGAGGCGTACTACCCGTCCGACCAGGTGGTGGTTGCGGACCGGGAATTACAGGCCTGGGTACGCGAACTGGAAGCCCGGGACGGGGGGCGGGTGAAAGGCCTGCCCCTGCAGGGGAGTAAACTGGTCACTCGCGGGGCATTGAATGAAGTCTTGGCCCGGATCCTGTTTACCGCAAGCGTTGAACACGCGGCGGTTAACAACGGCCAATATGCTCAGTTCGGCTGGATCCCCAATACCCCGGGTGCTTTGTACCTGCCCCCACCCCGGGATCATGATGCGCGCAGTGAGGCAAATTTTGTCTATGCGCTGCCGGATGCCTTTGCCGTGGGCCAGCAGCTGACACTGGTACATTTGTTGAGCCAACGCAGCCTGACTCCCTTGGGCATGTACCCGGACAACTTTTTCCACGCTGAAGGACCAGCCCTGGCCGCGGTAGATCGTTTTCGGGCTGACCTTGATGACATTGGCCGGCAGATTATGCAGCGCAACCGGACGCTGGCTGTGCCTTATCGTTTCCTGGAACCCTGGCGGGTAGGGCGTTCCATTGCAATCTGAACATCTTAAGGGTGATCAGCCGGGGCAGGGTGGCATTCCCTTGCACCACCTGCAGGTTTTGCACGAATTGTCCGGTTTTGACGTGCAAAGTCTGCTGTATGCGGACGGGAGAACCGCAACCTACCGTGCCATCGATCTTGAGACTGAACAACCGGTGGAACTTGCCCTGGTCAATACCCGCCTCCCCAGCGAGCGGGATAAGGCGAGTTTGCGCCATGCCTATAATATTGCGCGGGTGGTTAACGAAAAATATGTGCGGACCCCCTTGCGGCTGATAGAAACCGGTCACGGGCCCGTGCTGGTCAAAGCGGAAAAAAGAGCAAAAAGCCTGGCTGCCCTGGTACAGGAAAAAACCCGGGAAGGGTCCGGGGCAAACAGGGGTGAAGGTTTTGCTTATGAGATAAGCCTGGCCTTGTTGACGGCACTGGCTTCGGTTCACGAAAGGGGTGTTGTCCACAAAGACCTGCAACCGGGGAATGTTTTCTGGCAGGCTGAGGAACGCCGAATTATCCTGGAGGGTTTTGGCACCAGCTTCCAACTGGCCAGCGAACACTTTGATGATACCTGGGACATCGATAGTCAAACCAGTCTTACCTATGTGGCGCCGGAGTGCACGGGCAAGCTGAACAGTCCGGTGGACGCCAGAGCGGATATCTATAGTTGTGGCATTATTCTGTACGAATTATTCTGCGGCCAGCCACCCTTCGTTTTTGACGATCAGCGGGAATTACTCCACGCACACGTTGCTTACGAACCTACGCCCTTGCGGGTGATGAACCCTGCCGTGCCGGGTCTTTTGTCACGGGTTGTGATGAAGATGTTGTCTAAACATCCCAGTGAACGCTACCAGACTGCGGCGGGTGTGCTGCACGACCTGAAGCTGGTTGAACAAGAGCAGGCTCCGGGACACGCGACTGTTGATCTGGGCAGCCAGGACCAGACGGGAATTTTTACCATACCCAACAGATTGTATGGGCGTCATGCGGAAGTGGCCACTCTGATGGAGGCGTTTCAGACCTGTTTAACGGGTCCGGCAAGGGCGCTGTTTATCAGCGGTTACTCCGGCGTCGGCAAATCGTCGCTGGTTGCCGAGGTGCAGCAGCCCATTGTTACCCAACATGGGTGGTATGGCGCGGGTAAGTTTGAGCAATTTCGCCGGGATGTGCCGTATAAGGGTTGGGTGGAAGCGCTGGAGCGGCTGATTCAGCAACTTCTGGCAGAGCCCGAAAGTGTGCTCAGCAGGGTCAAACAGGATTTATTGGAGACGCTTCAAGGTAATGCGGGGGCAATCAACCAACTTGTCCCATCTGCTGAATTGATCATCGGTGAGCAAAAAACGCCGCCGGGGGATACTCCCGAGAGTGGGCAGAAGCGCTTCACCAACCTGGTCAGCAGCTTTGTCAAGGCCATCGCCCGCAGGGAACACCCGGTTGTTCTGTTTTTAGATGACTTGCAGTGGGCGGATCTGCCGTCACTGACGTTGTTGGAGGCACTGATCAGTGACCGGGGGACGGCTGAAGCCTGTGTACTTATTCTTGGGGCGTATCGTTCCAACGAGGTGGGTGCGGGACATCCTCTGACACATCTGCTGGAGCGGGTTGGTCCCCTGGGCCGGCATACCTTGTTGGATCTGCAACCTCTACCACAGGCGGAGGTGGCGCAACTTGTTGGGGGGACTTTGTTAGTCGATGCGCGGCGGGTCGAAGATGTCGCTGCGAAGATTGTTGAAAAGACAGCGGGTAATCCGTTTTTTGTTAAACAATATCTCCAGGCCCTGTACCGCCAGGGTGTATTTGAATTTGACCGGCAGCAGGGCAATTGGCGTTGGGATGTGGCCGGGGTGGGGTCGCTGGCAGCCACGGATAACGTCATTGACCTGCTGATGCACATGATGGGTAGCTGGCCCGCATTGACCCGGTCCACCTTGAGCGCTGCTGCATGTATAGGTAGTCACTTTGATCTGGCGACGTTGTCCAAGGTGGTTGAGCTGGATGAGGTTGAAGTGGCTGGACACCTCCAACCCGCCCTCCAGGCCACGCTTATTCTGCCGGATAGTGCAGACTACAGATGGGTACGCTGGGCAGACAACCCCAACAAACCGGGGGTGAATCCCAGTTACCGGTTCCAACACGACCGTGTCCAGCAAAGTGCTCATGACCTGGCTGATGCGAAGAGTTTAAGCCGTCTGCAATACCGTATTGCCAAAACCAAGGCCCGGGCTGTTGAGGAAGGTGTAGCGGATGATGCGGTTGCCGTTATGGATCACTTATCCGAGTGTATGAGCTTAATCAGCAACGAACATGATGTGTTGTGTTTTGCGCGGATGTGCCTGTTGGCGGCGCAACAGGCCAAGGCATCCATGGCCATTGAGCCCGGCTGGCAATACGCCCGGTCCGGGTTGCGGCTGTTGAAGCAAATAACCCCAACAACAGCCGGACGCGAACGCGGCAACGACATTTACCACACTTTGTTGTTGGATCTTAAGGTTGAATGTGCGGATCTTGGCTATATCAGCGGCCGCTTTGAGGCTGCGCAGGAGGCTGGAGCCTGGGTGCTGGAGCGCAGCACCAACTTGCAGCAAAGGGTGCTGGTGCACAATGCGCTGATAGGCATCGGAGTGGCCCAACGTCAGCACGCCAACGCGGTGGATTATGGTATTCGGGTGCTGCGCAACGAACTGGGTGTCAGTTTACCGGCGAAAGCCAGTCTTGGACGGGTGTTGAGTTATGTATTTGCCACCCGGCTCCGCTTGGGACGCCGCCGCCCGGGAGAACTGCTCCATCTGCCGCGCTTAACGGATCCCAATCATCAGGCGGCGATGAGTATTCTGATGAAATGCGCCACCAATGCCTATTGGGGCTCACCCCTGATGGTGCCGGTGATTGGGTCGCGCATGGTCGAATTGAGTATGCGTTTGGGTAACTGCGGGTTATCCGCCTACGGTTATGCACTGTATGGCATGATTTTAAGCAGCGCGGTGAAACAACCGGTGCTGGGTTATGAATTTGGCGAACTGTCGATGGAGTTGCTGGCGCGTACTGGAGAACGTCACCTGCTGGCCAGAACCGGCCTGTTGTTCCATGGCTTTATTCGCCATACCAGGGACCCATTATCGCTGTGTGCCAGCGAAACGTTGGCTTTGTTTGATCAAGCCATGGACGCCGGTGATGAAGAAAATGCCTGCTATTGTGTAAACGTAGCCTACTATACGGACTTGTTGGCCGGTTGCCGGCTGGAAGAGATTCAACAGCGTTACCAGCCGTATCTGGATATATTGTTAGCCTCCAATCAAGAGCAGACGGTGTATACCACCCGCTGCTGGATGCAGGTGGTACACAATCTCAGGCAAGCCCAGGACCCAAGCCGTGGGCAGGGTAAAAGTACCCTGCGGGGTGACTGGGCAGATTGGGAGCACGATAGCCAGCGGGTACTTAACGACCCCACCAAACAGATGGAAAGTGCCCTGGTCAGCGCGGGTGCCGGCTGGTTAGCCTTTCTGCAAGGCGATTGGCACAACGCCTGCCGGCATTTTACTCACATGTACGAACGGCGGTTATCAGCCATGGGTATGGCTTATCTGAATCCCTGTTTGGCCATGTATGCGGTGGTCTTAGTCCACCAGCAATCGGTAAAGGCGATTTCCGGGCACCGGTACAGCCGTCTGATTCGCCGCTTACGGCGGGGTTTGGCGGGGTGGGTAAGCCTTAACCCCGGCGACTACCGCTGCTTTGAATGGCTGCTGAAGGCAGAAGTGGCGGCTGCCGCCAAAGATCCGCTTGCCGCCGGTGCGTGTTGGATCAGCGCAGCAGAAGCGGCTCGGGAGTCCGGCTTCAGCTACGTAGAAGCCTGGGCTGTCCAACGTGCCGCGGATGCGCATGACGAATTAGGCCATGTGGTCCAGGCGCGCGAGCTGGACAATCGTGCCTTTGTGCTGTGGGAGAAATACGGTGCCCTGGCCTGTATTGCCGTGCGCTGGGGACGCAGCCGGGTCAGTACCACAGCCGGCATTGACGTGGGGCACATGTCCAGATTTGAATTCCGTACCGCCCTGGACTCGATTCGTGCGGTGTCCGCGACGGTCAATCTGGATACCCTGGTTACCCGGGTTCTGGAATTGGCGATTAAAATAACCGCCGGTAAACGCGCAACCCTGCTTACCGGACGGGCCGCGGATAATATTCTGGCCGTTGCCGAGATTAACGAAAACGGGCTGTTGACCACCACCAATGCCAGCGGTTTTCAGCAACTGCCCATGAGTCTGGTTGACTATATTGTCCGCACTCAGGAGGTGGTCATTATCGACAACGCCCAACGCCATGACTGGCTCTCCCGGGATGCCTACGTGCTTGATTCTCAGGCCAGGTCTTTGCTGGGGTTACCCCTGGCAACGGCAAACAGCATGGTTGGGGTGGTCATTGTGGAAAACAATCTGGGTGCGGGATTGTTTTCCAACAGCCAGGCGGCCATGGTCGAAACCGTTATGGCCCAAGCTGCCATTGCCCTCGAAAACGCCAGACTATACGAAGCGCAAATCCGCCGTGCTGAATCGTTCCGGCGTTTTGTCCCGGGAAATTTTCTGGAAGTCCTTGGCCGTGCGGATATCAGCGATGTGCAGATGGGGGAAGCGGTGGAACGCCATGCAACGGTATTGTTTGCGGATATCCGCGGCTTTACCCAATATGCCGAACAGGCGGCGCCGGATGCCAGCTTTAATCTGTTAAACCGCTTTTTTGCCGCGATGAATCCCATTATCACCAGCCACGGTGGCTTTGTAGATGAATTTATGGGGGACGGCATAAAGGCCCTGTTTCTGGGGGATGTACATCGCTCGATAACAGTTTGCGTGGAAATGCAACAGGCGCTGGCCGACTTGAACGGTGCGGTGGTGGACATACGTTCCGGCAAGGGCCAGCCGGGTTTACATATTGGTGTTGGCCTGCATTGGGGACCCACCCTGTTGGGCACGGTGGGGGCCCAGGCGCGATTATCCACCAAGGCCATTGGTGATACCGTCAATGTGGCATCCAGGATCGAAAGCCTGACCAAACAGTATCAATGTCCGGTGCTGATTACCGATGCGGTGGTGGGTCAGCTGGCAGGGGATCAGGCGGCTCAATTTAACCTGCGCATGGCCGGGAGAGTTCGCCCCGCCGGCCGGGCTCAGGCTGTAGATGTTTACGATGTTCTGGATGCCCGCCCCGCGGACCAGGGGGAGGTGCTGATTGGCATATTACCCATTTTTAACCGGGCGCTGGAACAGTACTTTGCCCGGCACTTCAGCCAGGCGCTGGCTGGATTTGCTCAATGCCTGGAAGCAGCGCCGGGAGATTGGTTGAGCCGGCACTACCACAGCCAAAGCCAACATTACCTGGACAACCCCCCTGCCGCGGATTGGCAGGGCATCGAAGATCAGCAAGGTAAATAGGGGCGTAATCGCTATGCCGCGGGCGGCGGTTCTTCCACCGGTGGGATCGCTTCCCAGGTACGGTCGGTGCGGGTGTCGGGAAAAGCCTTGGGTATGCCGCCGAAACGATAGGAAAACAGGCGGATACGGCGCGCCCATACCGACGCCAGACGCAATTGGTTTAATGAATGAGGGTCATCGATGGAGCGGCCTTTGGGAATTGGCAGACTGGCGGGATGGTGCCCCATATCAAAGTAGGTGAGCTGGCTTTCTTCGTAGCTGAGTGCCTCGTCGATGGTGACATCAGCAAGATCAACAAAGGGAAAACGTGATTCGTCCCAGACCACGGCGCCGGAAACCCACTGCGCCTGATGATAATCATCCGGCGGTGGCAGCCGCAGTTGGATTTGCAGCTTGTAGTGAAACGTTTCACCGTCGCGCAGACGTGCCCGGGTTGAGGCTTTGAGGTAGTTACGGTCCCGGGTTTCCCCCGGGGCGGGATTTTGCAGCCAAGCGTGGTTGCGGTCAAAGTCACCGGGTTTGCCGCTTTGATTGTCGTCGCTGATATCCGGATCCACCGGCCGTAAGCGGTAGCGTACGTACCGGTAGACACCATCCTTGCCGATAAATCCGTACACGGTTTTGCTGTTGTAGATTATTTTGTCCACTTCCTCCGGGGTCCTGCGCACGCTGTCACCGCCACCAAGGGCAGCCTGGGGGTGGCGTTTCAGGAAGGGCACGTAACGTTTACCCCGGCCGCGCATGGATACCCACATGAAGCCGATAAAAGTACGGGCATTCCAGAATAAAGGGACGTTGCCCGAGTTCATCAGGATGTCCATGGGGGAGTCAATACGCGCGTCTGCAAACTTGATGGACGCGCTGCGGACAACCAGCTTTGCATCATCCAGAAAGGATGCCGCGGCGTGGCGTAAGCGGCATTTAAATTGCGCGCCGGGAACAAAAAAGTCATGTTCCGGGATGTCCGGCTGGTCGACAATGCGTAGCTTGCCGCGCAGCAGAATGCCATTTTCGTGGGACATGCGGACTTTGTTAAATAAACTGTTTGCCGTTACCAGGGTGGTGACCAATAAGATGGCCAGGCGCAGCACAACCCGGTGATACAGTGCAATAATGGCGCGCAGTAATTTGTGTTCGATCATAGGTGGTGCTCCTCGGATCAGCTTGGTTCCACCCAGGTCATCAACCCGGAAAACGATAAGGATCATATTATGAACCCAGCATCATTGCAGTACCGTGTGCCTGCCGCTAGACGTTATACCCGTCACATGTTGTGGCTGCCATGGGTGGTGCTGTGTCTGGCTGCCTGTCATGCCGGTGAGCGGGCGGCGGACGACCCTCCCAGCGGCAACCCGGTGCAGGATGTGGGTGGATTACACTTTTCCCAGCCCTACGTCAGAACTCCCCTGCCCGGGGTGGACAAAAGCGTGGGCTACTTTAAGGTCACGAATACAACACCCCAGCCAATTATCCTTAAGGCCGCCGCCAGTGATCAGATTCGCGCAATAGAATTCCATACCACCCGGGAGGTGGAGGGTATGATGCGCATGCGGCGGCTCAAAGACGTTACCCTGGCACCGGGGGACACTGTCGAATTTATCCCCGGCGGACGCCACCTGATGCTGTTTGGCATTGGCGAACTGGTTGAACCGGTGCCCATAAAGCTTAAGGACACCCAAGACCGGGCCTATCTGGTGGAGTTTGCCCTCAAGGACGTCCGTGCGCCATAAGCCTGTCCGGACCGGGGTCTGACCGGGTCTGATCGGGACAGGAGGGGTGCAAAATTTGCGTTGCCCGCTGGCGGGTGTAGAATTTGCAACTTGGTACAAATTTTGAGACTTATCATGGCTGAGCAGATCAACACCCCGGCAAATCCCACCCCCGCTGAAGAAGTGGCTGCGCTTGTTGAGCGTTCCCGAGCTGCCCAGCAACATATCGAAAACTACACCCAGGCACAGGTGGATGAACTGATCCGCGCCATGGTTTGGAGTGTCGCCAGGCCGGGTGTGGCGGAAGAAATTGCGCAATTTACCGTGGATGAGACCCAGTTGGGCAACTACGACGGTAAGTTTTTGAAGATTCAGCGCAAAACCCGGGCCACCTTGATGGACATCATCCATGATAAGTCCGTTGGGGTATTGGAAGAAGACAAAGAGCGGGCCATTGTAAAGATTGCCAAACCCATGGGTGTGATCGGCGCGCTGGCACCGTCCACCAATCCCGAGGCCACGCCGGTGATTAAGGCTATTCATGCGGTGAAGGGCAGAAATTCGATTATTGTTGCCCCCCACCCCCGGGCCAAGCTGACCAATAAAAAGATATGCGATTTGATGCGCGCGGCCCTGGTTAAGTGTGGTGCCCCGGCAGACCTGGTCATCGGTATTGAGTCTCCCAGCCTGGAGACCACTAACGAACTCATGCGCCAGTGTGATCGGGTGCTGGCAACCGGTGGTGGTGCCATGGTCACCGCTGCTTATTCCAGCGGTACACCGGCCTTGGGTGTCGGCGTGGGCAATGCGGTGGTGACCGTTGATGAAACCGCTGATCTGGAGGATGCCGCCAACAAGATTCATATGTCTAAAACCCTGGACCTGGCGGCTTCCTGCTCCGCGGATAACGCGGTGATTCTGGTGGACCAGATCTTTGATGAGATGATGGACAAACTCCGGGCCAAGGGCGGCTATCTGGTCAATGCTGAAGAAAAAGCCAAACTGCAAAAAACCATGTGGGATGATGAGGGGCACCTGAATACCGCCATAGTGGCTCAGCCGGCGGAGAAGATTGCGGCTATGGCAGGCATGGATATCCCGGCGGGCACTGAATTTTATATTGTCCCCGAAGCCGGTTGTGGCCCGGATTATCCGTTTTCCGGGGAAAAGCTCTCGGTGGTCATGGCCTTGTACCGGGCGCGGGATATCGATCATGCCATCGAGCTGACCAACCAAATTCAGGGTTACCAGGGTCAGGGCCATTCCTGCGGGATCTATTCCAACAGCGATGCCAACATTATGAAGCTTGCCAACATCACAAAAACTTCCAGGGTGATGGTCAATCAACCCCAGGCTGCCTCCAATAGCGGCAACCTGTGGAACGGTATGCGTCAAACCTTCTCCTTAGGCTGCGGGTCCTGGGGCGGCAACGGCACCAACAATAATATTTCGTGGCGTGACCTGATTAACGAAACCTGGGTGTCGAAACCCCTGGCACAGACCAAGGAGTTGATGTCTGACGAGGAACTTTTTGGTGATGTGGTGGACAAGTTGGGCTGATAGAGCGCCAGCGGGACACCCGGCTGAAGAGGGGAGCCAAACCCATGCAAAAACCCACGGACCGGACCTTTTTTCAGAACGCCTGGGTTGTTGACGATCTGGAAGCGGCCTGCCGGCGGTGGGTAGAGGAAATGGGGGTAGGTCCTTTTTTTCTCACTGAGTACCGTAATGCATTTGCGGAAGTGACTTATCGGGATCAACCCGGTCAACTGGATATGCGCGTGGCTCTGGCCCAGGCCGGGCCGGTGCAGATTGAACTGATTCAGCCGCTGGTGGCGCAATGTGCGTACAGGGACAGCGTGCCGGAGGGTACCCTGGGTTTTCATCACGTTTGTGTGTGGACACATGATATCGAAGCGGATACACAGTATTTCAACCGGTTGGGATATGCCACCGCCAATTGGGGACGGGTTGGGGACCTGCAGTTTGCCTACTATGATACCCGGCCCTTACTGGGCTGCATGCTTGAAGTGGTGACTAAACAGGACAGCATTGTTGAGCGTTTTGCCGCCATTGCCCAGGCAGCGGACAACTGGGACGGTGCAGACCCGCTGCGCGGCTGAACTCAGCAGCGATGCCAACTTCCGGACAGGGATTGCCGGTGTTCCTCAGACGGTTGGGCAACCGGCTGATGTTGTTCGGTGCTGGCCTTGATGGGCTCCGGGGATGAGGCTTTGGGAGATTGCCAGAACAGAATGCCGATACAACATCCGGCTGCAAAGCTGAAAGCCAAAATTTTTTGATCAACGGGATTTTTGAACATCATCGATACTGCTGATGCGTCCTGAAAGTGCGATAACCTTAACAAAAAAACCGCAAAATGCGATGACCTGGATCACACCTTTACGGTTTGTCGCAACGGGTACAGACGGGTAAGCGCGGATAACTATTCAGATCAACAGCTAAACAGGACAACAGAATGATTGGTGAGCGTGGGGATTGGGATGAATTTATAAAACAGCATCGCTGGGCGGTGCTGACCACCCTGGGGTCTTCGGGTGATCCCAGCAGTTCCGTGGTGGCTTATGCTCGGGATGGGGACGAGTTGTTGATCAGCACCCCCGGCGGTACCTTTAAGCGGCGTGCCATAGAACAGGACCCCCGGGTCAGTCTGTGTATATTGAGTAACAGCGAACCGTTTAACTTTGTCACGGTTAAAGCCCGGGCTGAGGTCACAAAGGACAATTTACTGGCCCGCACAAAGAAGGTATTTGCCAACATCCAATACCCGGAACCCGAAGATTTTACCGCCTGGTTAACGGATCAGGACCGGGTCATCCTGCGGCTCATCCCAACCCGGGTATACGGGGTGATACGCTAGGACATCATCACCTCAAGATTGGGGCCACGGCGCAGGTGGTGGCCGCCGTCAACGGGCAGGGTGACCCCGGTGATCCAGCTTGCTTCGGGTCCACAAAGAAAGCGTACAGCCTGGGCAATATCGTCGACCTGTCCGGTCCGGGCAATGGGCATGCAGGTTAAGTAGTCGTCCCGCATGGGCTGCGTTTCGTGCAGGCCTGCTGACAATTCCGTTTCGACCAGTCCCGGACAAATACTGTTAACACGCACACCCTTCGCACCCAGTTCGTCAGCAACGTTACGCACTAACATATCGATGGCGGCCTTGCTGGTGCAGTAGGCACTCATCAGTTTGTGGGTACGCAGCCCGGCGATGGACGAAATGGCGCACATTGCACCGCCGGTTTCCGCAATCACTTTGCCCGCATGTTTGAGCGTATAGAAGGTACCTGATAAGTTTGTCTGAATTACCCGGTCCCATTCCTCCCGGGTGGTTTCCAAAAAGGGTCCTGCGCTGCCGGTACCGGCGTTGGCGACCGCAATGGTCAACGGTTGCCGGCCGTGGGCCTGGTTAACCGCGGCGGCCAGCGCGCTTTCGT
>JANQMF010000015.1 GCA_028280225.1 Pseudomonadales bacterium
CCTAACACCATTCGGGCAGATTTGCCGGAGCGGGGAAGATTGTGGGGCCAGCACCGCCGCTGCAGCCACCGGCCCACTCAGCGGCCGTCAGGTCTACGATCAATTTTGTTTTGCCTGCCATATGAGTGGCGTAGGTGGAGCACCCACCCTGGGTGATGGTGATGCCTGGACTGCTCGGGTAGCCAAGGGTATGGACACCTTGATGGCAAGCACCCTCAATGGGCTGAATGCCATGCCGGCCAAGGGTACTTGCATGAACTGCTCTGATGACGAATTGACTGACGCGGTTCAGTACATGCTGGATCAGCTTCCCTGACCAGGCGTCAGCGAACCCCGTTTTCCCAATCCAAGGCCCGGTAAGACAGGGCTTCCGCCAGGTGGCTGCGGTGGATCACCCGGCTTTGCTCCAGATCCGCAATAGTCCGGGCTACCCGCCACAGCTTGTGGTAGCTGCGGGCGGATAATTGATATCGTTGGATTGCCCGCAGAATAAACCGCTCGTCAATAGCTGCCTCGGTCATCTGGCCCAGCAGGTCCCGGGCCGACAAATTTGTGTTGAGGATACCCTGGCGTTTGATCTGCTGCTCCCTGGCCTCAATCACCTCTTGGCGAATGGCCGACCAGGATTTGTCGCCCGCCACCTTTCTGCGGGCCAGCTCACTGAGCACCTGATGGGGAATAGCGGGCACCCGAACCTGCACGTCAATACGATCCAACAGGGGACCGGAAATCCGGTTCTGGTAGCGCCTGACCTGGTCAGGATTACACCGGCAAGCCTCTTCGCTGCAATTGCGCCCGGCGGGACAGGGATTCATTGCCGCAATTAACTGAAATTGACAAGGAAATACCACCTTGTAGCTGGTCCGGGTGATCACCGCCGAGCCGGTCTCGATAGGTTCGCGCAGCAGATTAAGTGCAGCGGGTTTAAAGTGGGGCAACTCATCCAAAAACAGTACCCCGTGGTGAGCCAGGGCCACTTCGCCGGGGCATGGCGGATTGCCGCCACCCACCAGGGCGGGTGCACTGGCGGAGTGATGGGGGTCGCGAAAGGGCACCTGGCGATAGTTGGACCGGGGAATACCGGCGGCGGAGTAAATTGAAGCCACTTCAAGTTGTTGTTGGGCATCCAGGTCCGGTAACAGACTGGTAATATTGCGGGCCAACATGGTTTTGCCGGTTCCCGGTGGTCCAACCATCAACAGATGGTGGCCACCAGCCGCTGCAATTTTCAGGGCGCGCTTTGCCTGTTGTTGTCCCACCACCAGAGTATGGGGGGGTGTGCTGGGCGCCGGGGTCCCCTTGAATGCCCCGGGTGAGGGTACAGCCTGGTTTTGACTCAGGTTGTCTGCCAGGCTGGCCAGGTTGTGCGCCACCCCAACTTCGATCTGTCCTGCCAGGCTTACCTCGGCTGCGTTGGCTGCGGGAACCACCATCTTCCGTCCCGCCTGGCTGGCAGCCAGGGCAAAGGCCACAGCTCCGGCCACGGGCCGGATTTCGCCGAATAAGCCTAACTCACCCACAAATTCGTATTCATCGGTCCGGTCCGCAATCTGGCCACTGGCGGTAAGCAGACTGATGGCCATGGCCACGTCCAGACTGCTGCCGGATTTGGCCAGGTGACTGGGTGCAAGATTAAAGGTGATATTGCCGCTGGGATAATCGAATCCGGTATTCAACAAAGCGCTTTTGACACGGTCCCGTGCCTCCCTCACCGCACCCTGTGGGAGTCCGACGATGGTCGTGGCGGGTAAACCCCGACCGATATCGCATTCCACGGTGATGGGATGTGCAATCAGGCCCAGCAAGCTTCGCGAATGCACGCGGGCACCGTGATGTGGGGTTGTGGAGTTTTGTTTGCTCACTGGAATTGTTCAACTGAGGCGGCTGTTCACGAGTTAATTCCTGTCCGGAAATGGGTGTGCCTGACCTGGAAGTCTCTGTGTCCCGCAGGGTCTGCACAAGATCAGGGCGTACCGCCGCGCCGTGGGACGGGTGCTCCAATATGGTGCATGAATCGCCCCACCAGGGTGCGCGAAGTTCCTGAAGAAAAATCGCGTGTGTTGGTAACTCATTGAAAAAAAAGAAAAAAAGGCTTGGCACGGTTACTGCAATTCAGACTGTGCAATCGGGCTGTGCATTCAGATTGGTGCAATCAGGTTGCTGTCGTATTAGACCGTGGGTCAAACGGCAGGCGTAAGGGAGCTTTTAGCAAAGCCATAACAAGTAAACCAATTGCACATGGCACTTTGGAAAAAGGGGTTAAACGTGAAATATGTGACTACAAATGAGCGTGTCAACAGCAGCCTTTAGTGTATCTAAAAGTCTCTGATTATAAGAAAATTTGGGAATGCGCTGTGTACATGATCTTCCACAAACATGTCAACGCATCCTCAATTAGGAGAAAAAAATGAAACTTATAACCGCAATTATCAAACCATTTAAGTTGGACGATGTCCGCGAGGCGCTGTCCGCTGTGGGTGTGCAAGGCATGACGGTTACCGAGGTCAAGGGCTTCGGTCGTCAGAAAGGGCACACCGAGCTTTATCGAGGTGCCGAGTACGTCGTCGACTTTTTACCCAAGGTAAAAATTGAGGCGGCCGTTGATGATGCACTTCTTGAACAGGTTATTGAAACCATCACCAAATCCGCTAACACCGGGAAAGTAGGCGACGGCAAGATCTTTGTGACCGCACTTGAGGAAGTTGTACGCATACGCACCGGGGAAACGGGACCCGAGGCCGTATAGGCACTAAACACCGGAGAATAAAATCGTGGAAGATCTTACACAACTTAGTTATTCAGTAGACACGCTCTACTTTCTGATCATGGGCGTACTGGTTATGTTCATGGCCCCTGGCTTTGCCATGCTTGAGGCGGGCATGGTCCGCGCAAAAAATACGTCAGAAATTCTGACAAAAAACGTTGCGCTGTTTGCCATTGCCTCCATCATGTATCTGCTGGTCGGTTACAGCATCATGTATCCCGGCGCGGGAGAAGGTTCCTGGATGCCGATATTCGGAACACTTATCGGTGCTGAAAACACCACTGCGGATGTGCTTGCGTCCGGGGGTGATACCTACTATTCAGCGCGTTCAGACTTCTTTTTCCAGGTGGTATTTGTTGCCACAGCCATGTCCATCGTGTCCGGGGCAGTGGCCGAACGGATGAAACTTTGGGCGTTTCTGGCCTTTGCGGTGGTGATGACCGGTTTCATTTATCCGGTTCAGGGCTTCTGGAAGTGGGGTGGTGGCGCCTTGGACGCCCTGGGTTTCCTTGATTTTGCCGGATCCGGGGTGGTTCACATGTGTGGTGCCGCGGCGGCTTTGGCCGGGGTGATTCTGTTAGGACCACGCATGGGTAAGTACGGTGCCAATGGTGAAATTCATCCCATTCCGGGTGCCAATATGCCCTTGGCTACCCTGGGTATGTTTATCCTGTGGTTTGGCTGGTTTGGTTTTAACGGTGGCTCGGAACTGAAAATGAGCAACATCGACGAAGCTAACGCGGTGGCCAATATTTTTGTCAATACCAATACCGCGGCGGCGGGTGGCCTGATTGCAGCCCTGCTGCTGGCGCGCTTTATGTTCGGTAAGGCTGATTTGACCATGGCGCTCAACGGTGCATTGGCCGGGCTGGTCTCCATTACTGCAGAGCCGCTGACACCATCGGGTATCGAAGCCCTGTTTATTGGTGCTGTGGGTGGCGTTCTGGTGGTCCTCTCCATTGTCGGCTTGGATAAAATCAAGATTGATGATCCGGTGGGTGCCATTTCCGTTCACGGTACCTGCGGAATATGGGGCCTGCTTGCGGTAGGCATCACCAACGGGGATGCCACCATCGGGGCTCAGTTGATAGGTATTGCGGCCATCTTCACCTGGACCTTTGTGGTCAGTCTTGGAGTTTGGTTCCTGATTAAGATGATCATGGGTGTACGTATCTCCGAAGAGGAAGAGTACGAAGGTGCGGATGCCACGGAAACAGGGATCGAAGCGTATCCCGAATTTTCCAGATCTGCTTAAACGCAACTGTGCAGGCCCTGCAAGGCAGGGCTGCCGCAAAAAATCGCCGGCCCGGACCGGCGATTTTTTTTTGCTTGTACTGGCACAATCTCAATTTTGAACTATAACTACTGGCGAGCAATTTACGTTAGGAGAAGCGTTGTGGAACTGATGATGGACAAGGGCCAGCCCAGTGACGAGGTGTATACCCCGGAAGCGCGCGAGGCCAAACGGGGTGAACTGGCTGACGATGTAGAAGCCTTTCTGCGTAAAGGTGGCAGCGTCGATCAGGTGGCTAAGGGGGAGCGGGCTGATCCGCCGCGCAAGCCGGAAAATAACTACGGCCGGGGTTCTTTATAGCGCGCACTTTTTTGCCAAATCAGTAGAATACGCCACCTTGAGTTTCACCGGGGTCCGATATGAAGTATCGCAGCACACGTGGGGGTGTGCAGGGCTTGAGTTTTGTCGACAGTCTGCTGATGGGGTTAGCCTCAGACGGCGGCCTGCTGGTGCCGGAAAGCATCCCGGATGTTCGGGGCAACCTGGCGGCCTGGCGACAACTGGACTTTGTGGATCTTGCCCAGGCGGTAATCAGCGAATTTGTCGATGACATTCCCCGGCCGGTGTTGGATGAGTTAGTTACCCGGGCTTATGCTCAATTTGACCACCCGGATGTGGTGGGTGAGGTCCATCTGGACAACCTCACACTGTTGGAGCTGTTTCACGGTCCAACCCTGGCTTTTAAGGACGTTGCCCTGCAACTGCTGGGTCAGTTGTACAACTATGTTTTGCAGCAGCGGGGTGAGCACCTGAATATCCTTGGGGCCACCAGCGGGGATACCGGCAGCGCGGCCATAGCCGCGGTGCGCGGCCAGGCGAATATAGACATTTATATCCTCTATCCGGACAACAAAGTCAGCCCGCTGCAGGAACTGCAGATGACGACGGTTGCAGACTCCAACGTGCACTGTATTGCCGTGGACGGCAGCTTTGATGACTGTCAGGGTTTGATGAAGACCATTTTTGGCGACCTGGACTTTAAGGCGCAGCACCAGTTGGGTTCAGTAAATTCCGTCAACTGGGCCCGGGTTATGGCGCAGATCGTTTACTATGGGTATGCCAGTTTACGCAGCCCGGAGCCGGCAAATTTTGTGGTCCCCACCGGGAACTTCGGCAATGTATTTGCGGCGTATTTGGCCAAACAGATGGGTTTCCCGATCAACAAGCTGGCGGTGGCCACTAACGAAAACGATATACTGGCTAGATTTTTTGCCACCGGGGAATATGCCCGGGGTGATGTCCACTATACCCTGTCACCGGCCATGGACATACAAATCGCCAGCAACTTCGAGCGATATCTATTCTTTTATTTTGGCCAGGATGCGGACCGGCTTGCGGAATTTATGCAACACTTCCAACAGGATGGCAAAGCCTGTCTGGACGCTGCACCGGAGGACGGCACTTTTATGGCCACCTCGGTGAACAATGACGAAACCCTGGCAGCTATTGCCGAGGCACATCGCTGTCATGGTTATACCCTTGACCCCCACACCGCGGTGGCTTATACCGCCGCGCAAAAGTTAGCGGATCAGTTGCAAGGCCCAACGGTAATTGTTGCCACGGCGCATCCGGCGAAGTTCCCCGAGGCGGTGGCTCAGGCTGTGCCGGGTCTTGTCCCCAGGCACAATACCCTGGATAACCTGGCCGGAATGCCGCAACGTAAGCTTAAGGTTGCCGCTGAAGTGGCGGCGGTAAAGGGTGTGATCAGCGGCTGAGCCGCAAAATCGCCTGGTGCACCTGATCTAAGTGATCTACTTCCTGGTCCGGCACCGGATCGTGGGCCAGCCTGTTATGCTGATTCAGGTTTACCCAGACCGAGTGCATGCCCGCGTTGTTGGCGCCGTGGACGTCGTCAACCAGATTATCTCCCACGTGAGCGGCTTCCGCGGGGGTAACATTCAGCTTGGACAGAGCGGCGCGAAAAATGGCGGCATCCGGTTTTTTATAACCCACATCAGCCGAACTCAAGGCGCCGGTAAAAAATTCGCCAATGCCGGCAAGCTCAATATCGGCATTACCGTTGGTCAGAGCAAACAGGACATAGTGCCGGCTCAGCGCACTGAGCATATCTTTTGCGCCGGGATAAAATTCCACCGTGTTGCGGCCCCGGTAAAACACGGTAAAAGCCTCTGCCGCCAGTTCATCAGCCTGCTGTTGGGAATAGCCGGCCAGCAACATTATTTCCCGCAAAACCTGTTGGCGCATGAAACTCAGATCGTGCACTTTGTCAGGAGCCCGGGCGGCAACCCGGGTGCGTGCCTGAGCCAAGGTGTGTGGTTCGTAATGCCGCATGCTGTTGGGGGCGTGCCGGGTCATCCAGCTTTTCATGTCAGCCTCGGCTTTGTGGATGATGCGGTCCACATCCCACAAGGTATTGTCCAGATCAAGGGTAATGACTTTGAGCATCGTCTTCGCTAATCCCCCTTGTCAGGTTTAGCCTGTGCCCTGGGGTGTGCCTGATCGTATACCTTGGCCAGATGCTGGAAATCCAGGTGGGTGTAAATCTGGGTAGTGGCAATATCACTGTGCCCCAGAAGTTCCTGGACAGCCCGCAGATCACCTGACGACTCTAACATGTGGGTGGCAAAACTGTGGCGTAACATATGTGGGTGCAGAACATTATCACCCAGTTGTGTCACGGATACTTTTTTCAGCAGGCGCTGGATGGATCGTGTGCTCAGGCGGGCATGGCCCCGCCCGGTAAATAATGGATGGTCCGGCTGGACTGAGGGATGTGCGTCCAGCCACGCCCGCAAGGCGGCCACGCAGTGCCGGCCCATGGGCGCGCGGCGTTCCCTTTTGCCCTTGCCTAACACTTGCACAAATCCGGTGGATAAATCCAGGTCTGCGATATTCAGCGCGGCCAACTCACTCAAACGCAGCCCGGCACCGTAGAACAACTCCAGAATGGCACGGGCCTTCAGATCGTCCGGCGAACTGGGCCGGTTGTCGAATAGCTTGGCAGCCCGGTCGGTATCCAGCACCTTGGGCAGGCGCCTTTGGGCCTTTGGCGCGCGATTTATGGCTGCGGGGTTGGTTTTGATGACACCCTGTCTGATCAGGTAGGCGAAAAAACTGCGCACGGCGGACAAGGCGCGTTGGATACTTTTGGGTGACAGATTTTGTTGATGTAAATAGCTGGTGAATCCACTGATGTGGTGCGCCCTGGCCGCGGCCGGATCACCGGGATAGAAGGCCCTGAAGCGGTTGAGCTCCCGTGTGTATGCAGCCAGGGTATGTTGGGAATAACGTTTTTCAACCGCCAGATATTCGACAAAGGCTTGGCTCTGGTCATCTTGAACGGGTTGTGTGGCCATTGTGTTTAGATGGTGTTTAGGTTACAACCTGAACCTTGTCAGTAATTTGCCCAGGATGTCACCGATATAGGCCACAAAGAGTGTGTCCATGTCGCCTGAAAAACGTTGTGGATCACGGCTGCCGATACCCAATATGCCAGTGATTTCCCCGTCCCCGGTATAGGCCAGGGGCAGCAATACGGCGCTGCTGTTTTCTGCATGGTCTGCGTTGGGAAAGAGCTGAATCAGTTCTTCTGCCCGCAAAGTGGTACACAGGGCCGACCTTGGGGTCAGATGTCCGCCAAATGGAAACTCACCTTTGTGAATCTGGATGTGATCCAGAGAATTGACATCGCCGATAAGGTGGCAGCAGACAAAGTCCGCCTCAAAGTCAACCAGCACATGGGTGGCTAATACTTCGTTCAGCTCCTGGCGGGAGCCGGCTTCAAGCAGGGCCAGGGTCAGGGATCGTGTTTTGGCAAAGATCTCATCATTGGCCCGGGCGGTGGTGACCAGGTCGTTCACGCGGCGGCGCATATCCATGTTGCGCTCGCGCAGAATGCCAACCTGATGTTCAACTAAGGAGACCGCCCGGCCGGAGCTATGGGGCAAATTCAGCTCGCTGAGTAGGCCCGGGTGGCGCACAAAAAAGTCCTGGTCCCTGCGCAGGAAGTCCACCACCGTCTGCTCATCAACTGCTTCTGCGATTGCTTCTGATGAAGCAGCATGTCCGTGGGGTTTGTTGGCTTCTTTCATCTAAAATACCAGCACCGTAAGTTGTTGATCCTTTGCCGCTTGGTCAACCCGGGTTATGCGGTTTGCGGCAGTTCACCACGGTACACCAGGGTGGCGTTGCCGGTCATTGTAACGGCTGCGTCTGGGTGAGGCCATTTTATTCGCAGTTTACCCCCGGTCAGCGATACTTTGACGCGCTCGTTGACCAGATTATGACTGCGCGCCGCCACCACAGCAGCGCAGGCGCCGCTGCCACAAGCACGGGTTTCGCCCACCCCCCGTTCGAAGACCCGCAGACGGATAAACTGCCTGTCCACAACCTGACAAAAACCGATATTCGCACCTTCGGGAAACGCCGGATGTTGGGTGAGTTGAGCGCCAATGACAGCAACGTCAGCATGGACAACATCGTCAACAAAAATGACGCCGTGGGGATTGCCCATGGACACCGGGGTCACCCGATAAGTTTCCCCCTCAGCTTCTAAGTCGAATTGACGCAAGCCGCCTTCACCAGCGTCATGCCCCACGCTGGCACTGACCTCAAAAGGTACCCGTGCCGGGTCCAGGACAGGTACCGTCATTGTGGTTTCGATTTGTTCCGGGCTGTGTAAGTGGGTGGTGATATACCCCGCCTCGGACTGCCAGACCAGATTGTTTTTCTTGGTCAATTGCAGGTGTTTGGCCAACAGGGCAACGCTGCGGGTGCCGTTGCCGCACTGTTGCGCGCCACTGCCGTCGGTATTAAAGATACGGTAGCAAAAATCAGCATCATCATTGCTGGGTGGGTCGATGACCAGCAGTTGGTCAAAGCCGATGCCGGTGTGCCGGTCACCCCAGGCAGCAATGGTGTCGGCATCCAACTCGAAGTTCTGGGTGACCCTGTCGATGACCATGAAGTCGTTGCCCAGGCCATGCATCTTAAAAAACGTGATGTCTTTTTTGGACTTGTTATGTGGTCTGTTCATCGACGCGTTCCAACTTCAGTTGGTCCTCAATGGTCTCACGGCGGCGAACCACCGCAAAGGACTGGTCTTCAACCAATACCTCACAAGCACGCCCACGGGAATTGTAGTTGGACGCTTGTACCATGCCGTAGGCACCGGCTGAGGCAATGGCCACAAGGTCACCCTCCGCCAAGCTAAGGTTGCGGCCTTTGGCCAGAAAGTCCCCAGACCCGCAAACCGGGCCCACCACATCCCAGGGCATCAGCTGAGCAGCCGGGGCCTGCTCATTCAGGGGCAGGACAGCATGATAAGCCTGATAAAGTGCCGGGCGGATCAGGTCGTTCATGGCCGCGTCAACCACGGCAAAATTTGGCGCACCCTGGGTTGTTGCCGGCTTGGTATACTCAACGCGGCTGAGCAGAACCCCGGCGTTGGCGGTGATGGAGCGTCCGGGTTCCAGATAGATCTGCTGGGGCCGTCCGGCCAGTATCTGCTGCACACTGGCCCCGTATTCGGCAAAGTCCAGGGCAGGTTCGTTGTTGTAGGTCACCCCCATACCGCCACCGAGGTCAATATGTTCTACCGAAATATTCAACGCGGCAAGCTGATCAACCAGTTCTAATAAGCGTGTCAGGGCTTGCAGAAGCGGTTCACAGGAACCAATTTGCGAACCGATGTGGCAGTCGATGCCGCAAATACGCAAGTGTTTTGCGCCGGCGGCCTGCTGGTACAGGGTGATGGCCTGGTCAGCACTCACGCCAAACTTGTTTTGCTTCAAACCCGTGGAAATATAGGGATGAGTCTGTGCATCTACATCCGGATTGACCCTTATGGAAATGGGTGCGGATAAGCCTAGATTTTCAGCCCGCTGATGCACACGCTCCAATTCGCCGGCGCTTTCAATATTAAAACACCCAATACCCGCTTTAAGGGCAAAATCTATCTCAGCGCAGGACTTGCCCACACCGGAAAAAATAACGCTACCGGGATCAGCACCAACAGCCAGTACCCGGCTGAGTTCACCACCGGAAACAATGTCAAAACCGCAGCCTGCGGATTTGCACAGGGACAAAATGGCCAGATTCGAGTTGGCTTTAACCGCGTAGTGAATACGATGGGGGAGAGGTGAAAATGCCTGGCCCAGTGCGTTGAGGCGTTCCGTGATTGCCCTTTTGGAATACACGTAGGCTGGAGTGCCGACGCGGTTGGCAATGTCCGCCAGATCAACACCCTCCATGTGCAGGCGCCCATCCACGTAATGGACGCTGTAGTCCAACGTGTTCATTCTATTACCTGTGTTCGCATCGGTACCCATGTTTGCACGGGTGCCTGCGCGGGCACCGGGTGAAAGTTATGGGTGGTAGTGGCATCCTCGGGCAGGTACAGGGGCCCCTTTTGCCCACACATGGCTAACCACAAGGTGCAAAAAACCAGTACTTGCCAACGCATCGCTTGTTTCCGCCACGTTAAAACGGCGCAGTATACCGGCAATCCCGGTTGCAGGCTAAGTTATAGATGCTGGCGGGCATGGTTAATGGCCGCACTGACCTGGCTGGGTGCGGTGCCCCCGGCATGGTCCCGGGCGGCAACTGAACCCTCCAGGCTCAGTACTTGATAAACATCTTGGGTAATCACCGATGAATCGGGTCCGTTGAGTTCTTCAATGGACAGCTCTTCAAGCGTTTTGCCCAGGGTTACGGCCCGCTGCACGGCCTGCCCGACAATTTCGTGGGCGTCCCTGAAAGGAACAGCCTTTCTGACCAGGTAGTCGGCCAGATCCGTTGCCGTGGTAAATCCCTTTAAAGTAGCCTCGCGCATGACTTCTTTGTTGGCAACAATATTGGGTACCAGACCCAGCAATGCCGTGGTGCAATCTTCCAACGTATCAATGGCGTCAAACAGCGGCTCCTTGTCTTCCTGATTGTCTTTGTTGTAGGCCAGGGGCTGACTTTTCATTAAGGTCAACAAAGCCATCAGATGGCCATTTACCCGGCCGGTTTTGCCTCTGATCAATTCGGGTACGTCGGGATTTTTTTTCTGGGGCATGATGCTTGAACCCGTGCAAAAACGATCGGGCAGTTCAACAAAATTAAATTGTTGGGAAGACCACAGTACCAATTCTTCGCACCAGCGGGACATATGGGTCAGGGTCAGCGCCGCAGCGGCACAGAACTCGATGGCAAAGTCCCGGTCGCTGACCGCATCCAGAGAATTGGCGCAAATACCATCAAACTGCAGGGCCCGGGCAACAGATTCCCGATCAGGCAGATAGGGTGTGCCCGCCAACGCCGCAGCCCCCAACGGTAATTTGTTGACGCGCTTGCGGCAATCCAGCAAACGTTCTCGGTCGCGCAAGAGCATTTCAAACCAGGCCATTAGATGATGGCCAAAGGTGATGGGTTGAGCCGCCTGCAGATGGGTAAAGCCGGGCATGATCGTATGGATATGCTGCTCCGCAAGATCCAACAGGGCATTGAGCAGATCAGTCTGTTTGGCCGCGATACGGTCGATGGCGTCGCGTAGATACAGGCGGATGTCCGTGGCTACCTGATCGTTGCGGGATCTGCCGGTATGCAGCTTCTTGCCCGTGTCGCCAATCAGGTCAATTAACCGGCTTTCGATGTTCATGTGCACATCTTCCAGCGGCACCGACCAGACAAAACTTCCGGCTTCGATTTCCGCGGAAATTTGCTCCAGTGCGTCGACAATCTGTTCCACCTCATCTTTTTGCAGCACGCCGATATTGCCTAACATGTGCGCGTGGGCAACAGAGCCGCGGATATCCTGGGCATACAATCGTTGGTCAAAGGTAACGGATGCGGTAAAGGCCTCAACAAAGGCGTCGGTAGCTTCACTGAAACGGCCACGCAGCAAACCCTTGGATTGTGCCTGTGAATTTGTGGCGGTTGAGCTGTTGTTCTGCGAGCTATGCGTTGTCATCTGTTTTACCCAAGTGGCGGTTTAAAACCGGTGGATTGTTATGATTGTCTTAAGGTCTCAGATGGGTTGTTGTGTAGAATAGGGCCTGTTTATTAGGTGACCCACCGCAACAACCTCGGCTTGAGACAAATCATTATAGCGAAATGTAACATCGATGAGTGCTAGACCGGCGCACTTCGCCATCCCGGAGCTGTGCAATACCACGGCCATTGCGCTGTTGGTGATATTCAGCCAATTGCTGGTTGTGGTTTTGCTGTTTGCCGGTGGTGAAATCAGTTGGGTACGTTTTGGCCTGATGTCGCTGTTTGTGCAGTGGGTGGCATTGTTAAGTGCTGCGCTGCTGTGCGCCTTGCGCAAACCCCTGGCGCATTTACCGCTGGGTGCCGGGGCAGGCATTATGTTTGGGTCGGTCTTAGTGGTTACAGGGACCCTGGGGCTTGTCACTGAACTGCTGTTGAACAAGGGCCCCGGCATGGGTGTCAGGATTGGCGGCCAGCTTATTATAGCGGGAATTATTACGGGCCTGGTGCTGCGGTACTTTTATGTCCAGCAACGGCTTCGCTTGCAGGAGCAGGCGGAGTTACAGTCACGTATCCAGGCCTTGCAATCGCGCATACGGCCACACTTTTTATTTAACAGCATGAACATTATCGCCTCCCTGATCGCCACGGACCCGGAAACCGCGGAGGTGGTGGTGGAAGATCTGTCTGAACTGTTCAGAGCCAGCCTGAATGAAGCGGGCAATCAGGTGCCCCTGGCTGATGAGTTGGATTTGTGTGAGCGTTATTTGCGTATCGAAGCGCTGCGCCTGGGCGATCGCCTGCAACTGGACTGGCGGGTAGCAGCGGCAATAGAGGGAGTGCAGATCCCCCTGTTGACCCTGCAGCCCCTGCTGGAAAATGCTATCTACCACGGCATCCAGCCACTGCCGGAAGGCGGAACCATTGAAATGCGGGTTGAACTCGACGATCAGGAAGTGGCCATTTTTATCGTCAATCCCTTGCCGGATGCAAGCCACCCGCAGGAAAGTGAAGGGAATCGTATGGCTCTGCAGAACATCCGCAGCCGGCTGGGGGTCCTGTATGGACCCAAGGCCGGCTTGCAGACCAGGGCGGGTGGCGGCCGCTTTGTAACGGAGCTGCGATTCCCTAAAATACCGGATCCAGGGCAAAGTGATTTAGGCAAACCGTAATGCGTGTGCTGTTGGTGGATGATGAAAACCTGGCCCGGGACCGGCTCAACCGGATGTTGGCTGACGAAGGCTACGAAGTTGTTGGCGAAGCGGCAAACGGGGCGGAAGCGGTGGCGGCATGTGATCGGCTGCAACCGGATCTTGTTTTGCTGGATATCCGTATGCCGGGTATGGACGGCTTAGAGGCCGCCCGCCATTTCCTGGAGATTGAACAGCCGCCCGCGGTGGTCTTTTGCACTGCGTATGAAGAACATGCCATTCAGGCTTTTGATCTGCAGGCGGTGGGGTACTTGCTCAAGCCGGTCCGTAAAGAAAAGCTGTTACAGGCCTTGGACAAGGCCAGTCGTTTGAATCGGGCACAACTCGCGGCAATCAGCGCGGTGGATAATAATCGCCGCACCCACATCTGTGCGCGAACCCATAAAGGGGTTGAGTTGATTGCCATTGAAGACGTTAAGTTTTTTCAGGCTGACCAGAAATATGTCACGGTGCGCTTCAGCGGTGGTGAAATTATTGTTGATGAAACCCTGCGCGAGTTGGAGGATGAATTTGCCGACCTGCTGATCCGTGTACATCGCAATGCCCTGGTAGCCAAAAAACATATTGATGGCCTGGTTAAGGAAGCGGGTGGTATCGTTTCCATCCGCCTCAAAGATCTGGAGGAAACGATTGTTATTAGCCGCAGGCACTTGCCCTCCGTCCGTAAAGTTATCAAAAGTCTGTAGGCTGGGAACATGACCGCCGTTATTCGTATCGCCACCCGCCAGAGCCAGCTTGCCCTGTGGCAGGCACACTTTATACGCGACCGGCTTAAGGCTGCCCATCCACAGGTTGAGGTTGAGCTGCGCGGCATGACCACCAAGGGTGACCGTTGGTTGCAGGCCCCCTTAAGTGAGGTGGGTGGGAAGGGCCTTTTTGTCAAAGAGCTCGAGGCGGCCATGCTTGCCGGCGAGGCAGATCTGGCCGTTCATTCCGCCAAAGATTTGCCGGCCCAGATTCCGGCGGAATTTGTCCTACCGGTGTTTGCCTTTCGTGCCTCAACCCACGATGTATTGGTCAGCCGGCAGGGTGACCTGGATCAACTTCCCGGCGGGGCCCGTGTGGGCTCGGCCAGCCTGCGGCGGCGGGCGCAAATACTCGTCCGGCGGCCCGACCTGCGGGTTGAACCCATTCGCGGCAATGTGGATACGCGTTTGGAGAAGTTGGCCAATGGTGAATATGACGCCATTGTGCTGGCCGCAGCAGGATTGGAACGGTTGCAGATATCCGTGGCGGGCATGTATCCCCTGTCTTTGGAAACCTGTCTGCCGGCACCCGGGCAGGGTGCTCTGGCCATTGAATGTTGTGCGGGCAATCCGGTGGTACAGATGTTGGACGCGCTGAAGGACGATGTGGTGGCCCGCTGTGTTGAAGCGGAGCGGGGCGTAAGCGCCGGGTTGGGTGCGGATTGTTCGCTGCCGGTGGCGGCCCTGGCCACACCTGAGGGTGATGGGGTGTATTTACGCAGTCTGATTGCCAGTGCGGATGGACGCACCCTGCTGCGGGCTGAAGCCCGCGGCCAACCTGCGGCCGCCGCGGCAGAGGTGGTCAGTACCCTGTATGAACAGGGTGCCGCGGATGTTCTGGCCCAATTGCGGGACCCATGAAGGACCGGGGTAAGATTTGGGTAACGCGCAGCGAACCCGGTGCCACCCAACTGGCCGAGCGTATTGAGGCTGCAGGTCTGAAAGTCTGGAAAGCACCGGTGATGCGGATTGAGCCGTTGCAGCCGGTAGTTTGTGAACGCTGGACGAACATTACCGGTGAGGTGGGGCCTGGACAACAGCTGCCCGCCGGGGCGATTCCAGACTTACCCAAGCCCCGGCTCATTATTGTTTTGTCTGTCCACGGGGCAATGCCCTACCTCCGTGGCTGTGGGATCCCCCGGTACGCTGACGTTCAACATATTGCCATTGGCCGGGCCACAGCCCGGGTCCTGGAGTCATTGCCCGTCGCCGTGCCCGCTGAGAGCACCTCTGAGGGTATTCTGGCTATGCCCCAGGTGGCCAATCTGGGGCGGGGTGATGAGCTGTGGATCGTTGCCGGGGAAGGGGGCCGCACGGTGCTGGTGGATCACTTCCGGCGGCAATTGAAGTTGCGCATCGCGCGCTTTACAACCTACCGGCGAGTCAGCGTGGAGGTGGGTCTGCAACGCCGCGATGTCCGGCAGATTGGCATGATTGTGGTGGGTTCCGCGGCGGGGTTGTCCGCCGTCCACGCTCAGTGGCGGCTTGCCGGGGGTCAAGAGTTTGTAAAATTACTGGTGCCTTCACAACGGGTAGCGGATAAAGCGGCACAACTTGGCTTCCAGCGGGTTTACAATACCCAAGGCGCATCTGCGGATACGGTGATCGCAGCAATAACCAGTATGGATGGAACAGCATGACAGAAAAAAAAGAACCGGATGACCACACACAATCTGCGGAGCACAGTGAGGAGGTCTTAACATCGGGTTCTGTGGACGACAAGGACGTTCATGAGGAAATGATTGATGCTGATCCGCGGCAGCAGGATGCTGAACCCGAGCAGACAGAACTGACCCAGGCCGGTACGCTCCAGGATGAACAAACCCTTGAAGCAGCGGCCTCGGCCTCCGGTGAAGCCCAGGGAGTGGCTGAAGACACACCGTTACCCCCCGAAAACGAGCCGCCCGCGGCTCAACCCCCAAAATCAGGGCGGGGTCTGGCTGGACTGGCTTTATTTCTGGCCCTGTTGGGGGCCGCGGGGGTAGGCTACCTGTACTACCTGCTGGTTTATCAGGACCCGTTGGCTGCGGTAAATGCTCAACAAACCGAGGTGGACAAGTCCATTCAGACGCTGTCGTCGGAATTTAATGCCGGTCTTGATGAAGTGCAGCGCAGTACCGCTGAAGAAATTGCCGCCATGGCGGATGCCCAACAACAGCAGCTTGCGGAAAATGAAGCCAAGGTGTTGAAGTCGCTGAACGAAGCTTTACAGGCGGCGCCGCCTTCCCAGCGTAAGTGGAAGCTTGCGGAGGCTGAGTATTTAATGCGCATCGCCAATCACAGGGTGCTGATGGAACAAGACTCCAGTGGTGCGCTGAATCTGTTGTTGGCGGCGGACGAAGTGATTGCGCAACTGGACGATTTTGCCCTGCATCAGGTGCGTGCCCGCCTGGCGGACGAAATTGTCGCCTTGCGACAGGTGCGCCGGGATGACCTGCAAGGCATCTACCTGCGCATCGAAGCGGTTAAAGGGGGGCTTGCTAACCTCTCCTTTCTGGCGCCGGCTTATCAGGCAACCACACCGCAAGCGGACGCACAACAAACGGTATGGCAAACCCTGTGGCAGGAGTTGCAAAAGTTTGTACGGGTGCGGACCTTAAAATCTGACGAATCCATTAAACCGCTACTGGCCCCCGATGAGGAGCAGTATTTGGAGCTGAATATTCGGCTGGCATTACAACAGGCTCAGTCGGCGGCATTAAAACGCCAACAGGCGGTTTTTGAAAGCAGCTTACAATCAGCGCGCGGCTGGATAGAACGGTACATGTCCCAAGACGAAGCGGCCCAGGCTCTGGTCAGCGAACTCAGCGCACTGTTGGAGGTTGAACTTGCAAGACCCCTGCCGGATATCTCCGGCTCGTTGAACGAGTTGTTATCGGCTGTGGGGACCAATTAATGAAAATTGTCCTGATCACAGTTCTGGCGGCCCTGGTTTTAGGTGGCTTGGTAGGGACCCTGCTGGTGCGTGACGCCGGCTACGTTCTGGTCACTTATGGTGAAATTGTCCTGGAAACAAGTCTGTGGGTCGGTGTTTTGCTCATCATCATCCTGTATTTTGTCATTCGCACCTTAGCCTGGTTGTTTTCTAAAACCTGGAAGAGTCAACTGCAATTTATTAACTGGCGCAGTGGGCGCCGGGAAAAGGTAGCCAGGTCGCAGACGACCCGGGGTTTGCTGGTGATGAATGAGGGCCGCTGGGCTGAGGCCCGCAAGCTGCTGCTCAATGGCGCTCAGGAAGCGGATACGCCGTTGCTCAACTACCTGAATGCTGCCCGCGCTGCGCATAAAATGGGTGAGGTGCAACAGCGTGATGAATTCCTCAAGCGCGCGCACGCCATATCGCCAAGCGCCAAGTTTGCGGTAAGCCTGAGTCAGGCTGAATTTCATATTGACGACCAGCACTTTGAGCAGGCGTTGGCGGCATTATTGGTATTACACAAGCGGGCCCCTAAACATGCCAGTGTGCTCGCCATGCTGACAACCTGTTACGAAGGTTTGGGTGACTGGCAAGCGTTGCGGGAGTTGCTGGCGGATGTAGCCAAACACAAGGCGTTGCCGGAGGCAGAAATCCAACGGTTGCAAACACAGGTGTGGCGGCACCTTTTGCACCAGGATGTACCCGTGGCAAAACTTTGGAAACAGCTACCCGGCCACTTAAAGAGTGAGACTGAAATCCTGCTCCAATGGATACAATCCCTGTTGGACAGGCAGGAACCGGACCAGGCTGAAGCGGCACTGCGGCTCATTCTTGCCCAGACCTGGGACCAGGAACTGGTGCGGATGTACGGCAATACCCGGTCGAGTGACATTGCCAGACAATTGGTGGTTGCTCAGGGTTGGGCCAAGGAACGCCCAAACGATCCAACTTTGTTATTGAGCCTTGGACGCTTGTGCCTGGCTAACGAAAAATTTGCTCAGGCAAGAGAATATTTTGAAGCTAGTCTGCGGCTTCAACCTCAGGATGAAACCTACGGTGAACTGGGCAGACTTTGTGTGGCCATTGGTGATGAACGACGTGGCACGGAATATCTGTTGCGTTCCCTCGGGAATTTACCGGACCTGCCCCAGCCCCAGCGGGCTGCCATCTAGGACAAACGCGGGGCGTAGCTGTACACGTCAGCCTGGCACTGATGTTCGGAAAGACCCGCATCCAGCAACACGTCGGTTGCGGCGTAGACAAAGGATGGACTGCCGCACAGGATAACCGCTGCAGTGCCAAATGTGGCGGCATTCTGCTTAAGCCATACCATCCCCTCGTTTTGCGGGGTACGCTGGTTGTCGACTTTGACCACAAGTTGACTGTTGGCATAAGCACTTAATCTGTTGACCTCATAAACGTCCTGAGGACTGTCAGCACACCACAGGATGGTACAGGCTCCGGGGTCAGGCTGTGTGCTGCGGTATTCTGCCAGGGCAAAAGCCTGGGCGGCTCCGGTCCCGCCTGCAACGACAAGCAAGGGACCGGTGACTGTGTCTGCTTGGACCTCACCCGCAGGCTCTGATACCTGCAGTTGGGGTGTTTGCAGCACCTTGTCCAAGGCCATGGCCTCAGGCAGTCCCGGGGTCGAACGATAGTGTAGTTCCGCAATAGGTAAACGGTGGGGTGAACTGGCAATTGAGAGGGGTACATTGCCGTTGGGGGTTATAACGTGCAGGTACTGCCCCGCCTTAAAACTATAGTTGGATGGTAGCTTGAGGGTAATAATCCGGGTTGACGTGCCCTGAATGGACAGAATTTGTGCATCAAAAACGGGTGCCATAAGCGCAATGAGACAGGCCTGAAAGCCTGTCGCAGTTAGTCCGAAGCCCCGGGAGCCTAACGCCGCATGGAGTTAAAAAACTCTTCGTTGGTCTTGGTTTCCTTCAACTTGTCCAGGATAAATTCAATGGCGGCAACGTCGTCCATGTCGTGCAGCAGTTTGCGTAGTATCCAAACCCGCTGCAGTTCTTCTTCACCCATCAGCAGTTCCTCCCGGCGGGTTGCCGAGCGGCGTATGTTGATGGCCGGATAAACACGCTTTTCGGCAATTTTACGTTCCAGGTGCAGTTCCTGGTTACCGGTACCCTTAAATTCTTCGTAGATCACCTCATCCATCTTTGAGCCGGTGTCGATCAAGGCGGTGGCGACAATGGTGAGACTGCCGCCTTCTTCGATGTTGCGGGCGGCACCAAAGAAGCGTTTTGGCCGCTCCAGGGCATGGGCGTCAACACCGCCGGTTAACACCTTGCCGGAAGAGGGCACAATGGTGTTGTAAGCCCGGGCAAGTCGGGTAATGGAGTCCAGCAGGATCACAACATCCTTTTGGTGTTCAACCAGGCGCTTGGCCTTTTCGATGACCATCTCAGCCACTTGAACGTGCCGCGAAGGCGGTTCGTCAAAGGTTGAGGCCACCACTTCGCCCCGAACCGAGCGCTGCATTTCCGTCACCTCTTCAGGGCGCTCGTCGATCAACAGAACGATCAACACAGTTTCGGGATTATTGGCGGTAATGGATTGCGCAATATTTTGCAGGACAAGGGTCTTGCCCGCCTTCGGTGGAGATACCACCAGAGCCCGCTGGCCCTTACCGATTGGGGCAACCAGGTCGATAATCCGGGCGGTTAAGTCTTCGGTACTGCCGTTGCCCCGCTCCAGGACAAGGCGTTCGTCGGGAAACAGCGGGGTCAGGTTCTCGAATAAGATCTTGTGTTTTTTGGTATTGGGTTCGCTGAAGTTGATTTCATCAACCTTCAACAGGGCAAAATAGCGCTCTCCATCCTTGGGTGGCCGTACCTTACCCGCAATGCTGTCCCCGGTACGCAGATTAAAACGCCTGACCTGACTTGGTGAAACGTAAATGTCATCGGGTCCCGCCAGATATGAACCTTCCGGAGAGCGCAAGAAACCAAATCCGTCCTGCAGAATCTCCAGCGTGCCTTCGCCATAAATGTCTTCACCGTTTTTTGATTGTTTGCGCACAATGGCGGCAATCACTTCCTGCTTGCGTGAGCGCCCGACATTGTCGAGGCCCATTTCCCTTGCCATCTCGACAAGTTCGCCAACGGGTTTGCGTTTTAGTTCTGAAAGGTTCATAGGCATGTGTTTTTCACTTAATTGAGTGCGGGGGTTGGTTCTTACTGTGCTTAAGGTCCTGTGTGGTTAGTCCTGGTCTGGCCACAGACTAATAAGCTACACCGGGTCTTAGCGGATAACGTAAGAGGGATGGTTTGTTGTGTTCCGTGCAAAAACGCCAGGGCAAAAACTTAACTTGAAACAACCCAATAATTGGCCGCTAGCGCCGGTTAGTTCTCCTCTGCCAAATTCCCCGATTTAGCAGCTTGTTTTACTAGGTTAACTAGAGGCTGGGTGGTTGTGATCTGAAAGGCTATTGCCAGATTGCATGCCAGATCGCACAGATATAGCCTTAGTTTAGTGCTTTGGGGCCTGGGGTCAAGGGTCTGTTGGTGGGATAAATAGCAAATTATTTGCCGTGTACCCGGTTTTGGCAAAAATTGAGACGTGGTTTTGGCGGGGTTGTGTAAGGACAGGGGCACCCACCACCAGCGTTGATGGGTGCGCGGGTGCGGGGTAGTGCCCTCGGCCGGTGCTTATCCTCAAATATCGCGTATTTGGGACAGACGCTAGATATTGCTGTCTAGAAAGGCCTGAAGTTGGGACTTGGATAATGCCCCCACCTTGGTGGCCTGGACCTCACCGTCTTTAAACAGCATCAGCGTTGGAATGCCGCGGATACCGTACTTGGGGGGTGTATTTTGGTTGGCGTCGATGTCAATTTTGCAGATCTTTAGCTGGTCTGCGTATTCGCTTGCGATCTCGTTCAGAATGGGTGCAATCATCTTGCAGGGTCCGCACCATTCTGCCCAATAATCAACCAAGACGGGCTTATCAGCTTGTAATACGTCTGCGTCGAAGGAGTCGTCGCTGGTATGTACGATGCTGTCACTCATTGAAGTGTCTCCAGAATTTTTGCCTGTGCATGTTATCACCAAGCCAAATAGTTGGACAGCAACCGGATACAAGATTGGTCCAGCCGGTAATTTGGTGGGAAAATAGCCTTTTGCGGATGTTGTAGAAGCCATTGCCCAGCAGTTCCGATAGTTTCAACCCCACCCACGATCAATGGGCAGCCATCGATCTGGGATCCAATAGTTTTCACCTGCTTATCGCCAAACCGGCCGGGGCGAGTTTTGTTGTGGTTGAACGCTTGAAAGAGAAAGTGCAACTGCTGGGCGGCTTCAGGGCAGGTGAGTTGCATCCTCAAGCCCAGGAACGGGGCCTGGCCTGCCTGGCGCGATTTGCCCAGCGGCTAAAGTCTATCCCGCCTGAGCGTACCCGGGCTATGGGTACCTACGCACTTCGCCAGGCGGCCAATGCGCAACGATTTACCCAGGCAGCGGAAGCGATCCTGGGTGTGCCGATCCGGGTCATCACCGGGCAGCAGGAGGCCGGTCTGATCTATCAGGCGGTGGATCATCATGTGAACGACCCCCAGAAACAGAAGTGGGTTATTGATATTGGCGGTGGCAGCACAGAATTTGCTATGGGCGTCGGGGCGCAGGTTAATCAGCGTCACTCCATAGACGTTGGCTGCGTGGCTTTTAAGGACAAATTTTTTGCCGAAACCTATTTGCATGCCGGTAATTATCTGCAGGCGAAAGCTGAAGCTAAGACAGCCCTGCAACAAGGGGGGTTAGTGCAACCAAATGGTTTCGAAAACCAGTGTTGGTATGGTACCAGCGGGACTATTGCTTCAATCGCTGCCGTGCTGAGTGCCAATGGTTGGAGCAACGGTGAAATCACCACCACCGCCATCCAAACCCTTGAGGAAGGGATTGTCAATGACCACTGGGTGTTACAAGCCGGTTTACCGGGCCTGGCACCGGACCGGGCGGATATATTTGCCGGGGGGCTGGCCATTTTGAGTGCCTGCTTTGAGGTTCTTGGCATCAACAGATTGCAAGATGTGGACGTATCGCTGCTGCAGGGCATCATCTGTGAGGCGGTTTTGCCGGAACAGGACATCGACCTGCAAGAAGACAGCGTGGTCCGGCTCAGCCGCAAATTTGCCGTGGATCAAGCCCAGGCCCAAGGGGTGGAGGAAACGGCCCTGCTGCTCTTTGATGCTGCGGGGGTATGGCAGTTGGATGAGTCTTATCGCAAACTCATCAGCTGGGCAGCACGTCTACACGAAGTGGGTACTCACATCAGCCCCCAACATTATCATCGGCACGGTGGATATATGATAAGGCATACCGCCATGCCCGGTTTTTCCGAGCTGCAAAAAAGTATGTTGGCGTTACTGATCAAAGGCCACCGCCGCCGTATGCCCGGGTTAGCCTTTCAATCTTTCCCGCGGGAAATCTCGCAACCCCTCATCCGCCTGGTTGCCCTGTTGCGTATTGCGGTCATTTTGCGGCGCAGTCACGACCCGCAGGAAGTGCTGATGCCCCGGTTACGGATCAGCGGAGGTGATCTGGAGATTTTGCACCTGGACTGTGGTGCGGACTGGTTGCGCCAGCACCCCTTGTCCGCAAGGGAATTGGAGGTGGAAAAACAACAACTTGCAACTGCTGGATTGCACCTAAAGTATCGCTAAACAAGATCCTGTGCAATACGTTTGGCAAAGTAGGTCAAAATGCCGTCAGCTCCCGCCCGTTTGCAGCAAAGCAGCGATTCGGCAATGACTGCCTCGTTCAGCCATCCCTTCTCAATAGCTGCCATGTGCATGGCGTATTCGCCACTGACCTGATACACAAAAGTGGGTACACCAAAAGTCTGTTTGGTGCGCCGGACAACGTCGAGGTAGGGCATACCGGGTTTGACCATGACCATGTCCGCCCCCTCGTCCAGGTCCAGGGCTATTTCCTGTAAAGCTTCGTCCGAATTGGCCGGATCCATCTGGTAGGTTTGCTTGTTGCCTTTGCCCAGATTGGAGCTTGAGCCAACCGCGTCGCGAAACGGGCCGTAGTAGGCTGAAGCGTACTTGGCCGAATAGGCCATGATTTTGGTATTGATAAATCCGGCTTCATCCAGGGTGGTGCGAATGGCGCCCACCCGGCCATCCATCATATCCGAAGGGGCCACAATGTCAGTGCCGGCCTCGGCGCACACCTTGGCTTGTTTACACAAAGCCTCAACGGTAATTTCATTCAGCACATAACCGTTGTCATCAATAATGCCGTCCTGACCGTGGGTGGTATATGGATCTAAGGCTGCGTCAGTAATTACACCCAGATCGGGCACAGCCTGTTTAATCCGGGCAACAGCACGAGGAATCAGGCCGTTGGGATTATAGGCTTGCGCACCGTCCAGGGTGCGCTGTCCCGGCTCCACGTTGGGGAATAAGGCAATCACCGGTATACCCAGGTCGTGGATCTGTTTTGCTTCTTCTACCAGCAGGTCCGGCGAGTAGCGGAAGATGCCGGGCATGGATGCCACGGCAGTTGTCTGGTTTTGGCCGTCGATCACAAACATGGGATAAATTAGATCAGCTAAGTTCAATTCGTTTTCCCGCACCAGGCGGCGAATAAATTCGTCGGTGCGATTTCGGCGGAGGCGCGTTTTTGGAAAACTTCGCATGATCTATCCTAGTTTTGGCGTGCGTGACTGGGTGGGTGATTCTTCTTGATGAGCTTGACCATATCAACAAAAACACCGGGCTCGTTGTTCAACCGGGCAAGCACCAGGCCGCCATAAAGGTTGGCGACAATCTGTTGAGCGGAGCGGCGGGCGCGTTTGGGTTTAAAACCCATCTGTTTCAGGTTTTCTGCCAGCAGAATATGCCAGTCGGCAAATTGGGCGGCAATATCCGCCTGCATCTTGCCGGTATGGCCCGTTGCGTCATCGTGTAAGTTAATCACGGCTAACAGACAATTGCGTTTGCCGCTTTTGCAATACTTGCTGAAACCGTCCAGGAAACGGTGCAGGCGATCTCCTGGTGCATGCTGGCTCTGCAGCTGGCTGAAGGCATGCCGGTGTAATTCCGCAATGGCCTGGCGGATCAGGCTGGCTGCCATTTCCGGTTTGCCGCCGGGAAAATGATGATACAAAGACGCTTTGCTCAGGCCGCTTGCAGCGGACAGGTGGTTGAGGGTTGCACCGTCGTAGCCGTACTGCACAAAAACATCGTGGAGCTGCACAAAAAGTGCCTCCTGGACATTTGTGCGGCCTTCAAGTGGCTTAAGGGGGTCGGTTGGCATGGGCAAAATCTATCATGTTTTTTCTTCGCCGCCGGTAACTAGTGCCCGCTTTTTTGCTCTGCATTCAACTGTGCTTCCAGTTCGCTGCTGGTGGTTAACCATTGCTCCTCCAACGCTTCTACTTCCCGGCGCAGGCGGCCTGCGTCAGCCAGCAGCGTGTCCAACTCTGCGGTGGGCATATTCTGGTAGGTATCGGTATCTGCCAGGACCGCTTCGATTTTTGCCAACTGCCGGGTGTGCGTGTCCAATTGTTTTTCCAGGTCGTTCACCCGCCGTTGTATCGCCTGGGCCGCCTGGCGCTGCTGGGCGCGAGCCTGCCGCAGTTGTTTGCGGGAAGCGCCGGCAACTGTGGGTGTAGTCCCATTTTTGTGCAGCCGCTGGAGCTGGGGCAACTGGGTATAGTCGCTCAGGTCACCGCTGAACGAAGTGACCCGGCCCCCGGCCACCAGCCAGAAGTTGTCGATGGTTTTCTCCAGCAGGCTACGATCATGAGAGACGATTACCACCGCGCCGGCATAAGACTGCAGGGCCATGACCAGGGCGTCGCGCATATCCAAATCCAGGTGATTGGTCGGTTCGTCCAGGACAAGAATGGCAGGTTTATCCGCTGCTAACAGAGCCAGGACAAAACGCGCCTTTTCGCCACCGGACAGGGTGGCCAGGGGCCGGGTAATCATCTGATCGGAAAATCCCCAGCCGCCCAGGTAGTCGCGTACCTGCTGTTCGGTTGCCTGTTGAGATAACTTTTTGGTGATGACCGGGGTGATAGCCGACAGGGCGGTTCGGGTGAGCTCGAGGCTTTCAAGCTGATGCTGGGCAAAGTAGCCAATCGCACAATGTTGGCCTTTGCTGAAGTCTCCCTGGAGGGGGGAAATGTCACCGACCATGGCTTTTAACAGGGTTGATTTTCCGGCTCCGTTTTCCCCCAGCACACCAATACGATCCCCGGGGAGGATACTCTGCCCAATTTGGGTCAGCACTGCTTTGCCGTGATAACCCAGACTCACATTGCGCATGGATATCAGTGGGTTGGAGGCTTTATCGGGATTCTGGAAGGTAACGCGATAGGGAGAATCGAAGTGCAGCGCAGGGCTGGACTGGAGTTTTTCCAACGCCTTTATTCGGCTTTGGACCTGTTTGGCTTTGCTTGCCTTGGCGCGGAACCGGTCTACAAACTTCTGAATATGGGCTGCCTTGGCCGCCTGTTTGGTCTGTTGCGCCGCATCCTGGGCAACTTGTTGCGCGCGCTGTTGTTCGCAGGAGGAATAGTTGCCCTGATAAAGACGGCCGGATCCTCCGCTTAAGTACAAGGTGTGGTTGGTGCAGTTGTCCAGAAAGGCGCGATCATGGGCGATCAGTAAAACGGCTCCTGGAAATCTGGCCAACCAGTGCTCCAGCCAGATAATCGCTTCCAGGTCCAGGTGATTGGTGGGTTCGTCCAACAGCAGCAGGTCACAGGGCGTCATGAGCGCCCGGGCCAAATTCAGGCGAATGCGCCAACCTCCGGAAAATTCAGCATAGGGTTTGTGGATGTCCGCCGGGGCAAACCCCAACCCCGCAAGAATCTCGGCGCCCCGCGCTTCTGCTGCGTAAGCGTTTAAGTCTTCGAGCCGGCTGTGCAACTCAGCCAGCTTTGCGGGATGGGTTTCGTTTTCTATTTTAGCCTGGGTGCGGCGTAATTCATCGTGTCCGTCGAGCACGTAGGCCAGCCCGGGCCGCTGGGTGACGGCCGCTTCCTGCAGCATGTGGGCAATGCGCCAACCTTGTGGAAAAGATAGCTCACCATCCTCCGGGTGTAGTTCCCCCAGGATGAGTTGGAAAAGTGTGGATTTCCCTGCGCCGTTGCGTCCGGCTACAGCCACACGTTGGCCGGGGTGGACCACAAAGTTAAGATCTTGCAGGAGCACGTCCTGCCCCCGCCTGAATTTGAGATTTTGCATTCGCAGCATGTGGTTTGCGAATCAGCCCCTTGGTTATCGCGTGGAAGGTTGGACTTAGACTCTGTTGAAAAACTATTCCGCAAACATCCGCAAATAGTTTTTCACTCACACCGCCATCCTTAGTTGCGGGGCTCCTACACCAGTTCAAGCACTTATGTGCTTGATGGCGCTGGGTTATTCCCGGCCGGAGGCTAGTTTACACCAGTTGGGCGGGGCTGGATTGACCCTCTGCCTGGTTGGGGGCCGGGTTGGGAGCTGGTTTTGCCGCCGCCGCAGATTCGCTGCGCTGGGCGGCCCGCGGTTTCATACGCAGGCTGTAACCTACGGGCTGCTCGGTATTAAACTGATCTTCCACCCACTGGATCAGCTGTTTCCATTGGGCGGTTTCTTTGCGTGCGGCACGAATTTCTTTCATATCCACAACACCCTGGCCAACTTCAGCCGCATCGGTATACACCGGTGAATCCCGGAACTGGGCAACCGCCGGAACATCCAGACAGCCCAGGAAATGCATCAACTTGTCGTGGGTCTGGGTGTTCGGCTGAATACGATTGGCAATGACACCAACGGGTCGTGGGAAGCTTCGATAGATACGATGGGTCAGCAAATCCGCAATAAATCGTCCACCGGCACGGATATCTATGGACGAGGGCAGCATGGGTACAAGAATGAGGTCTGTTTGCCTGAGCAGGCTTTCAAGGTCTCTGCCCCGGGCATTTGAATGTCCGTCGATAATAACCAGTTCGGTGCCCTCGGGCAGGCGGTGACGAAAGGCCTGGGTCTGGTACATGTTGGGGCGTTCGTGTTTGGCAACCACGGCGACCGGCGGCAGGGCGGGATCACGTTGTTCGGCCCAGTAGCTGCTGCTGGCCTGAGGATCATTGTCCAGAAGGGCTACCTTGGTGCCCCGACAGGCATAAGCAACCGCTAAATTGGTTGCAATGGTGGTTTTACCGCAGCCACCTTTGCCGTTGATGATAAGAATACGTCTCGCAGGTGAATCCATCTTCATCCCACCCTTTGACTGTTGGACAGGTTAACGGATCAGTGGCCGTTTTCTGTCCTCATACTTCTTTAAGCCCAACCGCAGGATATCCGGTGCCGTGTCTTGTGCAGATACTGATAACCACGTTGTCTGACAAGTTGGTTAATTGGGTCCAGACCCGGCTTATCCTTTAAGCACCTTATCTTGCTGTTCGGCCCCCACTGGCCTGCCCATAGAATGGGAGGCATTGTTAGAAGTAAACGCAACAAGGCGGTTGCCGGCAGTTGTGTTTGCTTCCCCCAGATCCATTTGTTAACAACTTGATCGAGTGTCCAAATTCGATCTTGCTATTTTTTAACACTTTTTTACCACAGCTCTTTTTCACTACAGTTCTTTTTTCACAACAACTGTTTGTTGGCTGTTTTGTTTATGACAGCTCTTGGGCTGTCTTGTGTGTGTTACAGGCCTTTTTTGCGTTTTTATCTTTTGCGTTTTTATCGTTGTGCTTTATGTCTGAGCACTGGTTGTTTTGAAGGCTTATTTTGACACACACTTTTTTACCTTGGTTTTACTATACCAGGCAAAATTTCAATTGCACTATCTACTTACGAGGACTTTGTGAGTATTTTTCTAGTGCTCAAGAGATTTGTAACTCCAGCAGCCGTCCGTCGCCGGACAGGGCGAGTATGATGGATCTGTTGCCGGCGAAGGCAACTTCTACGATGGCAGCGCCGGTAGCGCGGAAGGGATGGCGGGTGCCGCTGTCCCACACTTTCAAGCGTTGTCCGGTGCGGGTGTCGTACAGGGCCACCTGGCGGTTGACATAACCCACAGCCAGTTGGGTTTCGTCAGCGGAGAAGCTGGCAGAAACCGCACCATGATTAATCTTATTGTGCAGGGTGTGTAAACGTTGTCCCGTGGTATTGTCCCAGATAGCCACCAGGTCGCCCTGGGCGGCTGTGAAGGACATACTGCCCGAGGGGGACAGGGCCACATGGCGTACGGGGTTGCCATGCTGGAACGTGTGTACAGCTTCTTTACGATTTAACGACCACAACACCGCGGTGTTATCGTCACTGCCGGTCAGGGCAAGCTCATCGCTTTCGCTGACACTGACACTACCCACGGCGCCCTTGTGCAGGAAAGTGTCCAGATAGCTGCCGTCTGTGGCATCAAACAACACCGCACTGTGGTCTTCCATGCCCATCAGCACCTGGCGGTTGTTGTTCAAAACAGCGACGTCCAGTACGGCACCCGGTGTTGCCCAATAGGCCAGCGCTTGGCCGGTGGTGGTGTCCCACAGCACCAGAGTACGGGGGTCTGTAGTCACCGCCCGACTGGCGTCCGGTGAAAATCCCGCCGCGACAAGTTCAGCGGACTCGCCGGACTGATGTGACCAATTGTACAGGCGTTCGATATCCGTCATGCGCCATAAGCTGGCGCCGTGGTTCAAGGATCCTACGACAGCGTAGTCGGCTTGACTGGACAAAGATGCGGTAAAAACGCCTTGAGCAGCCAGTTCCCAGCTTCGTTTGGGTGACTCGGTCCCGCAGCCAATAAGGCTGATACCCAGGATCAGCCACAACATGAGTGTTTTGGCAGATTTGCTCACGGTTTATTGCCAGGGTGGGTTGAGAACCACCTCGTCTTCGATTTCAAACCTGGCCTCTAATGCCAGTGCCAGATCCTCAAGGTCGTTTTTGAGTTGAGGCAAACGGGGTGTCCGGTGCCCGCTGTATCTTTCGGTAAACGGCAACAGCCCTTGGGTGTTGGCTTGTAAAGCCACAATCTGATGCGCTTGTGGCGTGCAGCTCTTCAGCAGACGGAAGTGTCCATAAGAAATGTAGTCGGTCAGGTGTTGCCGAAACCGGTGGCAAATGGCCTGGGTCAGATCAGCGTGTTCCGCGTCGATACTCTTCTTTAGTTTCAGCAGATAGCTCAACAGCACGGCCCGGGACTTGGCGAGTTGCTGGGCAGAGTGGCCGTCCATCCCGGGTTTGTTAATTAGGTTCAAGTCCTGGCCCGGACCAATATAGGCTACCTTGCGCGCTTTACTTTTGGCTTGCTTGGCACTGGTTTGTGTCGGCATCCCTCACCCTGATTTTCATGCTAATGGTGAAGAAAAAATAGCAGAGAATGGAAAAAGCGCGAGTCAGCGGTCCTGACTTATCGGTCCTGACTTATCGGTCCTGACTTATCGGTCCATGGTGCGGAACTGATTGACGGCGCACACGCCCAGCAGGATAAATCCGACCAACGTCCATCCCGGAATAGAGATACCAAGCACAGACCAGCTCACCTGGGCACAATCACCGGTGCCCGAGGTCATGGCAATGAGCAGATCACTTAAGGGAAAAGCTTCCAGCATGTATTGCAAGTCCGGACCACAAGCCGGGTGTTGCTCAACGGGTAAGCTTTGCAGCCAGAGTTGACGAATGGAAAACCCGGCACCAACCACGCAGGCACACAAACTCAGCAGCGGATAGATGCCCCAGCGGGGATTGTGCAGCAGTGAAATGTAGCTGATCAGGCCCGCCACCAGCACCCACAGGCGCTGCATCATACAAAGGGGGCAGGGCGCCAGGCCCATGATATGTTCCATAAACAGGGCAACGACCATCAGGCCACCGGCAAACAGGCAGCTCAGGGTAGCCCACTGTTGGGGCAGACTGCCGCTAAAGCCCAGATCCAGGTTTAAGGGTTTGGCCATAATATTGCTGCTCAAGAATTAATGTTCAGGACAACTTTGCCCACCGCCTGACGTTGGGCCAGACAGTTAAGGGCATCGGTATATGCCTCAAAGGGATACTCTTTGCCCACCAGAGGGTTAATCTTGCCCGCCGCAAAAAAATCCATAATTTCGCTGAAATTCTGCCGGCTTTGGTCGGGCTCCCGGGCAGACCAGGCGCCGTAAAAAACACCGACCACCTGGCAACTTTTTAACAGTATCAGATTGGTGGGTACCCGCGGAATGTCGCCGCCCACAAATCCGATAATCAACACCCGGCCGTACCAGTTCACACAGCGCATACACTGGTCGAACAAGGGTCCACCCACCGGGTCGTAAATCACGTCAGCCCCCCAGCCTTCGGTCAGTGCTTTAACCTTTTCTTTGAGTTCACCGTCAGCGTAGTTGATGACCTCATCAGCCCCAGCTTGTTTAGCGATGGCGAGTTTTTCGTCGGTGCTGGCGGCAGCGATCACCCGGGCGCCCATGGCCTTGCCTAATTCCACCGCGGCAATACCCACGCCGCCCGCGGCACCCAATACCAGCAGGTTTTCTCCCGGTTGCAGATCAGCGCGTTGTTTCAGGGCATAGTAGGAGGTGCCGTAGGTGGTATTCATGCCGGACGCCTGGGCGAAGGTCATGTTGCCGGGTTTGGCGCGTAGTCTACCCACAGGTACCACAATACTTTGCGCAAAACAGCCATGGCCAATGCCGCCGAATACCTCATCCCCAACCTGCCACTGGCTGACATCGTCGGCGGTTTCCGTAATAACCCCGGAAAACTCACCACCCGGCGAAAAGGGCAGGTCGGGTAAATTCTGATATTTCCCCTCAACCATCAGTACATCCGGGAAATTCAGGCCGCTGGCTTTGACCTCAACCTTCACCTGGCCCGGTCCAACCTCGGGGACGGGCACGTCTTCAATACGCAGATCTTCCGTGGGGCCATAGGCATGACACAGTACAGCTTTCAATGTTGATCCTTTATTACGATAAATTGTCAGCACCCTAGGGTACTGGTGGAATTTGAATGGTCAACTATCCTTAGTTTGGATTGAGCACAAGACTGCCAAGGAGTGCGTCATGCAACAATATGCCGAGCTAAAGGTCAGAATGTACACCGCATTGGTGCTCAGCGTGGTGGGGTTGCTTGCCTATGTCACCGCGTCGGCTGAAGAAGCCTTACCCGATACCCCCCAGGCCATTGGCGGGGTGGTCCGTTACGTGGAGCTTAAACCCACATTTGTCGCCAACTTTGGGGTCTCCGACGCCGGGGCTCTGCGTTATGTGCGTGCTGATGTGACGGTGCGGGTTTCCAACAAAGACGCGGAATATGCCACCCGGTATCACCTGCCCGCATTGCGTAACAGTCTGGTCCTGCTGTTGTCTCGCCAGGATGAATCCACGGTATCCAGCGCGTCGGGACGGGAGACGTTAAAAGCAGAAGCTTTACAGGAACTGCGGGAGGTTCTGGAAGCGGAAGAAGGTGAGGGCCATATCGACGATTTAATGTTCACTAACTTTGTGGTGCAGCGATAACGTCAAAAGCATTCCAGGTTTGCCAGTGGGCACGCAGGTCCGGATAAAGTTGTACAAAGTCCGTTTCCACCTCGGGTGTTAAGCGGCGGCACGCACTGATCACCTCTGCCTTGCCGGGTGGCTGTTGTAGACGGCGCAGCACCGATTCCAATCCCACCACCACCGCATCCCAGTTCTTGTAGTGGTGGAGTAGATCCACCCGTTCCATATAGTTGACGAATTTTTGCCCCCGTTGGGGCAGATAGTGTTGATATACCCGAATGCTGGCATAACAAACCCGGCTGAACTCTGCCAGGTCCGGCTCATAGTATTTGTGCCAGCGATTGGCCAGATGATAGTCCGCCAGCAGGTCCAGAAAAATGGGTGCGAGCCTGCGTAAGTTTGTTGGGAAACGATTACTGCCGGTCTTCACCGCCGGGTGTTGATTGGACAGCGCGTCTATTTTCCGGTGCAGGTGAACACCGGCCTGTAAGGGCCGGGGCCATGCAGGGTTGACCAGCCCCTTGGCAAAATCGCCGATCACGGCGCCGGCCACCAACCCCTCTTGTTCTTTCTGGTTACAATGCCACTGCTTCGCAGCGTCCGTGGCCAGGGCACAATGGGCTAGAAAGTTCATTGCATCTGCCTGGGGTGGCGGATATTAGAGGGCCAGATAATGTTCGAGGAATTCGGCAAAACTCTCACTATCGGCATCTTCAATGGCCTTTTGCTCAATAACCGAGGTATTTACCTGGGCGTTAAACTGCTCAAGCTGGCTGTTAGACATTGGGCTGTCGGTAAAATGCGCCTTGTGTGCAAGGGCCTGGTTCATACTGAATCGGAAAAAGGGAATCGCCTGGTCGCGCATGTTCTTAAGGACATGGGCAGATGGGGTCTCCTGGGGGTCGTTCAGTTTTATCCGCTGTTCCGCCACGGTTTCCTGATAAAGGCTGATGCCGGCGGCACTATCCAGGGCTGCGGCAATTTTTTCACAGGCGTTAAGAATCTCATTACCCCAGTCGAGTCTGGAAATCGACCCCTGGGTCAACATGTACAGCTCCAGCCCCGGGGCGCGGCCCTGCTCCACAACCAGCAACTGGTTGGCGCCGATTTTTTTTATCTCTGCTTCGCTGTCGCTGGGGCTGTCGGCTAGCAGACAGTAGAGCAAAAACGTATCCAGAAAGCGCATTTCTTTTGCGCTGATTCCTGCCGGCAGGAACGGATTCAGGTCCATACAGCGGACTTCCACATACTCAACCCCCCTGGCGCGTAAGGCGGCAACAGGCCGCTCCCCTGGGTTGGTGCGCCTTTTGGGCCGAATTGTGCCGTAAAATTCGTTTTCGATCTGTAACACAGCAGCGTTAAGTTGCTGGTACTTACCGTCCTTGGTTACACCGTGGGCTTCGTATTCCGGATAAATCCAGCGCAGTGCCGCTTCCATGGAGTGGGCATATTCGTTCAGTGAGTTATAGGAAATATTCAGTTGGCTTTGGGCATTGCTTTGATAACCCAACGGCCCCATGCGCAGGCTGGTGGCGTAAGGTAGATGTTGGGAGCCTTCATCAAAGGGTTGCAGACTGTGTTCCAGTTGATTAGTGAACGAACGACACACTGCAGGGGAGGCGCCAAACAGATAAATCAGTAACCAGGACCAGCGGCGAAAGTTGCGGATCAAACTAAAGTAGTGGTGGGTAATCTCATCCTGGCTGTTGACCCCAAGAGCTTGCCACAAACTCTGGGGCAAGGAAAAATTGTAGTGGATGCCCGAAATGGTTTGCATCAACCGGCCGTAACGCAAACCCAGACCCAGGCGATATACGGTTTTAGCCTTGCCGATATTCGAGCTGCCGTATTGCCCCACGGGAATATCCTGGTCGGCACCGACAATGCAAGGCATGCTGCTGGGCCACAACAACTCGTCGTTCAGATTGTGATAGACAAAGCGGTGAACGTCCTCAAGTTGGATGAGGCAATCCTCCGGATTAGCGTGTACGCCGGTGATCAGTTCAAGTTGTGCCTCGGAAAAGTCTGTGGTGATACTCGGGTGGGTCAGCGGCGAGCCCAAGGCCGGAGGGTGAGGCAGTTTGGACAACGAGCCGTCTTGGGCAACCCGCAAACTTTCTTTTTCAACACCCCGCCGCAGTAAATGGGCTCCTGACGCGGGGCCTGCAAGTGTTTTAAGGTGTGCGGGGTTAATTTGCAAAATTCAGCCGCCAAGTGTCCGGGCGGGCTACGTTAGGGGGTCGCTGCCCCAGCGTCAACCGCTGTCAGACCAAACCGGGGTAATTCTCCGCCGGCCCAATGCATGCTTATAAGGGCCAAGCACCATACTTTGCAGGTAGTCTGCTAGTTCTGAGGGCCCGCGGCAACGATGGAGGGATCCACCTCAAACTTGGCAAAGTTCTCAACAAACTTGGCTATCAGCGCTTGCGCAGCGGTATCGTATGCACCCGCATCCGCCCATGCTTTACGTGGGTTCAATAAGTTGGCATCAACATCGGGTACCTGGGTGGGCACCTCCAGATTGAAGCCGTCCAGGTGTTCAGTTTCCACATTGTGCAGGGCACCGCTTTGGATGGCAGCAATAATCGCCCGGGTGGTGGGAATGCTGAAGCGCTGTCCCACGCCGTAACCACCACCGGTCCAGCCGGTGTTAACCAGGTATACCTGCGAGCCGAACTCTTCAATGCGCTTGATCAGCAGGTCTGCATAGACCCCGGCCGGGCGTGGAAAAAATGGTGCGCCAAAACAGGTGGAGAAGGTTGCCGAATAAGCTTCGGTGGAACCGATCTCGGTGGAGCCCACCTGCGCAGTATAGCCTGACAGGAAGTGATAAGCCGCGGCCTGTTTTGACAAAATTGACACCGGCGGCAGCACGCCGCTTACATCACATGTCAGGAAAATGATGTTGTTGGGTTCGCCTGCCCTGTTCTCCGGCACGCTTTCGGCGATGTTGGCGCGGGGATAACAAGCCCGGGTATTTTCCGTCAGCGAGCTGTCCGAGTAGTCCGGCTCCCGGGTTTCTTCATTGATCACTACATTTTCGACAATTGCTCCAAAGCGGATGGCGTCATAGATAACCGGTTCGTTTTCGCGGCTTAAGTCGATGCACTTTGCATAACATCCACCTTCAAAGTTAAACACCGTGCCCTTGCCCCAGCCGTGTTCGTCGTCACCAATCAGCAAACGGGACGGGTCGGCTGACAAGGTTGTTTTGCCGGTCCCTGACAAGCCGAAAAACAACGTCACGTCACCGCCATCACCCATGTTGGCGGAACAGTGCATGGGCAGAACATCTTTTTCGGGCAGCAGGAAATTCAAAACCGAGAACATCGACTTTTTCATTTCTCCGGCATAACGCATACCGGCAATCAGGACCTTGCGCTGGGCAAAGTTAATCATCACCGTGCCGTCACTGTTGGTGCCGTCCCGTTCCGGGCGGCACTCAAAGGTAGGTGCGTTAACAATTTGCCAAACTTCTTTGTTGTGTGGGTTGTAGTATTCGGGACTGATAAACAAAGCCCGTCCAAACAATGAATGCCAGGCATATTCGGTGGTCACCTCAATAGGCAGGTAGTGTTCCGGGTCTGCCCCCACGTGTAGATTTGAAGTATAGGTTTCGTGTCCGCTGATATGGACCTGTACCCGATCCCACAGGGCATCAAATATGTCGTTGGAGATGGGCTGATTAATTGGGCCCCAGTGAATCGACTCCGAAGTAGACGGCTCGTCGACGATAAAACGGTCTTTGGGTGAACGTCCGGTGCGGTGGCCGGTCTCTACAACAATGGCGCCATTGGCGGCAAAACGACCCTCGCCACGCATAACCGCATGTTCCGCCAGACTGGCAGACGTCAGGTTGGTGTAGGTCTCGTTTTTCATCACGGTTTCTATTTCGGCTGCCATTTTGGTCCTGTTCGTAAATTAAACTGTAATTTGTGGCTTTACCGCCATCCCACCCAATCATCCTCCGCTTGGCCACCCACCGTGGTGGGTACCAAATATAGACAGATCCGGGCTCTGTACTTTTTTGTTTATTTGTAGGGGGGTGCCAAGTCTATAGACGTCATCAGGCGGTAGTTACCTGAATTTGTCTTGCGAATGTCTAAATTTGTTCGTATTTGTCCGTTAGTCCGAATTCTTCTTATGGGATCTACGTTTGTTATTTTTTGTTCGCTTTTGTCTTTTGCTGTTATTCGCGTATCTGTTTGCACAATCCCCGGGGCGAGCCTTGGCCGCCGTCGTGGATTATGCAGCGTAGGTCTTTTTTTGTATAGGCGTTAGTGGCGCCCGGGTTTGTCCGCGCCGGGGGCCTCTGCGGAAAGGCGAGCGGTCAGGGCACCCACGTCCACGGCGTCGTAGGTATATTGTTGTCCACAAAATTCGCAGTTCACGGTAATTTCACCTTGTTCGTCCAGCAGTTGCTTAAGTTCAGCGGGGTCAAAAACCTTTAACGTGCGATCGGTCTTTTCCCGGCTGCAGGTACACCGGAACTCAAGCGGGCTTGGCGCGTGCAAGCGGCACGGCAACTGGGCAAATAGACGCCCCAGTAAGGTCTGGGGAGGCAGCGTTGCCAATTCCTCGTCACGTAGACTGCCGGCCAGGGTTTCCAGGGTCTGCCAGGCATCTTCGTGGGCGGCAAGCTCCAGTTCGGTGGCCAGATCCGGACTGGGCAGGCGCTGTAACAATAACCCGGTGATGATGTTGGGGTTGCCGGAAGATTGGGCAAAAAAAAGCCGGGTAGGCAATTGTTCCGAGGTCAAAAAGTAGTTTTCCAGGTTTTCCTCAAGGCTGGCCATGAGCAGGGGCACAAAGGCCTGGTAGGTTGTTTGCTGGCTTTGCTGATGTGGGATCAGCGAAAGGGCCAGTTGGGCCTCTGCTTCGCCGGCCCCGGGCTTGGGTGAAAGCCAGGCTGCAAGGCTGTCCGGGTTGTCCGGCCAGGGATGGTCTTCCGCGAAGTGGACAATGCCGCGCAGCAGGTTGTGTTCCCTGCACTCTGCCAGGGTTTGCCGGATCGCCCCGTGGCCCTTGGATTGCAGGGCAACAGCACCATCAAACTTCAGATTGTCGGCAAACATGGCAACGGCGGCGAACATTTTGCCCAACAGAAGGCGAACCGGGTCCGGGTAGTTATGAGCCAGACACGCATCGGCAATGGTTTGCTGCAAACGCACCCATTGACCGCGCACCGGCAGGGCATCAAAAGAAAAGCGATGCAGCACATCGGTGGACGGGGTTGGGCTCAAAGGGAGTCCTCAGCCTGTTCCGGCGCGGTTTTGAGCTTGCGTAAATCGCGGCGTTGTTTTTTGGAAGGCTTTTGACTGGGTATCTTAAGCCCGGCCCTTTCCATACTGCGCTGAGCGCGCAGCTGCTCACGCTGTTCTATGCTTTGTGGCGTTTCGCTGTACAGTGTGGCCGCCACGGTGGCGGAACCGCGTTTGTCAGCCAGTTGTTCCACCAGGATGGTTTGTTCCACCATCCCCCGCCGGATGGTGAGCGTGTCCCCCGCACGAATCTCTTTGGCCGGTTTGGTGCGCTTGCCGGACAGGTGGACCTTGCCTCCTTCGATGGCCGCCTTGGCCAGGGAACGGGTTTTAAAAAAACGTGCCGCCCACAGCCAGCGGTCAAGGCGAACCTGATCGGTTGAGGCAGGCGGGGGTTGATTGGGTGATTGGGTGGGTGTGCCTTGCACTAATCAAATAAGTCACGAAAACAATTAAAGCTAGGATAACGCAAATCCAGGCGCTCAGCCCGATTAGAATCCGGTTGCGTAATACACAACAGATGCTGGATACCCGCCGCGGCTGCCGCATCCAGGACGGGTTCGTTGTCGTCGATGAATAAGGTGCGGCGGGGGTCAAAAGGATGGTGCTGATGCAGCATCTGCCAAAATCTGGGATCTTCCTTGGGATAGCCATAGTCGTGGCTGGAGACCACAGCATCTACGCGAGCGGTAATGCCGGTATGTTTTTCCTTAATGACAATAGAATCCCGGTGAGCATTCGTGGCAATGATGGCCGGGCGGCCAGTGGCTTCAAGCCAGGCTAAGAAGTCCACAACACCGCTGCGGTAGTCGATCATTTCCGTCACAAGATTGTGCACATCGATCATGCTGATGCCGCAGTACCGGCTCCAGTAGTCGAAGCTATAGAAACTGATGGTACCGTGGATCTCATCCATGTGGCGGTGCAACTGCGCCTTTGCCTGGGCAAGTTCGATCTTGGCTTGGTGGGCAAAAGCCGCGGGCACCAGGTCGTTCCAGACGTGGTTGTCGTAGTTCAGGTCGATCAGGGTGCCATCCATATCCAGCAATACGTGATCGATTTGCGACCAATCCACAAGATGTGAGAGCGGGCTACCGCTGGTCAGGTTGTTGAGATCTAACGATGAGTTCGCGGGCATAGATACATCATGTCCTTTGGTGTAGTGGAATATTGTAAATGTAAGGTCCTATGACCGTGGCGGGCAAAATAAGTTTAGCCGTTTAACGCCACAACAGCGGGTAGGCAGCAATTTGTGGGTTCGGGCTCAAAAAACTGCGGTTTTATGTAAATTTTTCCCTTTAAAGTCTATAAGCTTACGCACACTTTATTATAACCGTGTTAGCTGCATATGACAGACGGATTAACACAACAAAGGTGAGGGGTTAGGCTTTATATGGACAAGATTCCCACAGAAAGCGTCGAAGAATTGGCCTGGCAGGCCGGTGAGGCCATTCTTCAGGTTTACAACAGTGACTTTCAGGTGGAAAACAAAGCGGATGATTCGCCGCTGACTCAGGCAGACTTGGCTTCGCATCAGATTATCGTCGATGGCTTGGCCAGGGTTACACCGGATATCCCCATTATTTCCGAAGAGTCCGTGCCCCCGGACTTTAACGAGCGCTCACAGTGGCCGCGATATTGGTTGATAGACCCGCTGGATGGCACCAAGGAATTTATCAACAAAAACGGCGAGTTCACCGTCAACATCGCCTTGATTGAGGGTAATCGGGCGGTCTACGGTGTGGTGGGCGTCCCGGTACAGGGGAAGCTGTATGTTGGGGATGTGGCGGCCGGTTTGGCCGAATGCGTGGCAGGGGGCAATCGGACGCCCATTTCCGGGCGCAAGATGTCCGCGCAGCAACAGTCCCTGGTGGTTGTAGCCAGCCGGAGTCACGGCGGTGAGCGCCTGGAGCAGTATATTGACGGGTTGGCGGCGCGTTTCCCGCAAACTTCCCGCACCCCGGTGGGAAGCTCACTTAAGTTGTGTGTGCTTGCCGCCGGTGAGGCTGACCTGTATCCGCGCCTGGGGCCAACCAGCGAATGGGATATTGCCGCGGCTCATGCGGTCCTGTCCGCGGCGGGTGGCCAGGTTTATGGTTTTGATCGGCAGATCTTGCCCTACAACAGCAAGGAGAGCTTGTTGAACCCGGATTTTCTAGCCGTGGCGGATGCGGGATTTAGCTGGTGGGAGGTACTGCCCGAGTATCAACCGTAAACCTGAACCCATAAGTGGTGACGGATGGGCTCAAATAGGGTGATAAGAATCAGGTAGAAGGCAGTGTTTGGCTTGGCGCCTGGTTTGGCCTCAACTAGCCGGGCTGTACGAGGTGTAATCGCCCTGCCGAGGAGAATAACACTGTATATGCATACAGCTCCGGCTAGTGAGGATTGCTAGGATACAGAAAACTCAAATAAAAAAAAGTGGCAAATCGCGAAGTATTTTTCAGGTAGGGGAAATCTCTTTTGAGTTCAATATGTTAGCGATTCGCAATCCATAATATTTTCATTATTCGATGGCTTACAAAGTGGCCACATGTTCTCACACTTTGCTGTTTGTGCCGGGACACACAATCTAAGACACTCGAATGTCAGCTTTTTTGCTGAGGCCTGGAAAGGTCTAGAGTGGACACTTATCAAAAAATAATAGCAGGCCCAGCCGGCTTAAGTGCGGATGGGTGGATAAGAGGTTCGTGTTTTCAGTCCGCTTGGGAGACGTATGTGGACCGGATAAATGAGCCGCGAGTATCCGAGGGGGTACAAAAGCGGGTGGAGTTTTTGACCGAGGCCAATCGGTCTAATGAAGTATTGGCGCGGCGTATTGCTTTCCTCAGCCCTTATCTGTTCTGGTTGACGGTGGCGGTTCTGGGTACCGGTATTTTGCTGGTTAATCTTGCGGGTTGATGCCTTTTGGGGAGCGGCTTATCGGGAATACGTCGTATTCGGCAGATACCGCGCTAAGCAAATTCCCGGCGCATAAGCCATTTTAGCGCCTGATCGTACTGATCAAATACCTCGGTTTTATCCATACTGCACGACATGTGATACAGACCGGCCAGGGACAGACGGTCCAGGCTGTCGTCCACGACTATGGCAATGCTGGACTTTACCTGAGGGCGGTAGGTTTCCAGTACAAAGGTGCGAAAGGCCGCCGCCGAGTGTGGGTTTGGCGTTAACCTTAAACCCCGCAGATCGACCAGGTGAGGCAGCTGTTCATCAAAACTTGGGTCTTGCAGCAGGGCTTCCCCCAGGTCAAAAGCCTCAGCTATTTCTACATTTTTGTTGCCGGTAATGGTGACGAGGCCATCGTCCTGATTGATGTGATAGCCGCAGTTCATGGGCACGTCCGTTTTTATTCGCAATATCCTTGTCCAATATAAGTGAGAATCCACTGCGAAAGTGTGCGCTTGTCCCGCTTTTAATGTGCGCGTGGTATTTGGCTTAAGCAACTGGAACAATGCGCACAAAATAAACCGGCATGTGGGCGGATCCCCATGCCCGGCCTTAAGTGGCTTTTGGGTGAGGAGACAAAACCGTGCGAGAGATGCTCTTGGCAAAGACCCAATCAATCCTGCCGCAAATTAGTCAGCAGGCGGATTGGGCGGAACAACACGGCCGTTTGCATCCCCAGGCAATTGCCGCTTTGTGTGAAGCGGGTATCCCGCGCTTGTACCTGCCCGAATCCCTGGGAGGTTATGCCGTGGATCCGGTGACGTGTGCACTGCTTTGTGGTGAACTTGCGCTGGCTGATCCCGCGGCAGCCTGGCATGTCATGGTGTACAACGCGGCACGCCTGATGGCGGCCACCTGGCCACAGGAAATGGTGGAGGTGCTGTGGGGTAACAACCCGGACAGCTTAGTGGCCGCAAGCGGACATACCCCTTTTAAGGGGGTGCGGGACGGATCGTGCTATCGGGTGAATGGGCAAAACAGTTTTGTCAGCGGTGTCCACCATGCCGACTTCGTGATGTCGCCGATGCGGGTAGATGACCAAATGTTTACCGTTGCGGTGCCTATTGATCAGTGTGAAATTGTTGATAATTGGGATACCCTCGGCATGCGCGGTACGGGCAGCAACGATGTGCGGGTGAATGATGCCATTGTGCCTGCCACCTTGGTTGCACCGCTGATGGAACACGGTGTACGCAACAAGTACTATCACGGTACGTTGTTTCAGTGTCCGGCCCGGGTTGTTTTTGCCACCTATGTGCCGGTGGCCCTGTCCCTGGCCGAGCGGGCCATTGACGAGCTGGGGGCGCTGGCCGCTGACAAGGTGCCTTATGCCAGCGATCATAAACTGGCACGCAGGCCTCTGGCGCAACACCATTTTGGCCGGGCGTTAGCAGCATGGCGTAGCGCAAAATCCTACTTTTATACTGAGTTACAGGCAGTTTGGCAGCAAGCGGTTGAAGGCCGGGCTTTTGATGACAGGGCCCGGGCAGATCTTTATCTTGCCGGTACGCACGCCCTGCAAACCAGTGCCGTTGCGGTGAAACATGTGATTGATGCCGCAGGATCCAGCAGTTTACACAAGGGCACGCCCCTGGAAAGGATTCATAGAGATATGGAAACCCTGCGGCACCACGGATTTGCCAATGAATCCAGATACGCAAGTGTTGCTCAAGTCCATTGGGGGGTAGAGCTTGACTACCCGTTGTTGTTACGCTGACTCACTAACCGTCCAACAAGAGTCGAAGAAATGAAGTTTGTAGTCTATGGCGCCGGTGGCATCGGTGGTGTGGTTGGTGCCCGGCTGGTTCAGGCCGGTTACACCACCACCCTGATCGCCCGGGGGGAACACGCTCGGGTAATGCGCTCCCGGGGCCTCTCCCTGGTCAGCCCTCAGGGGGTTGAAACTATTCCGGTTACGGTCGTTGAACACCCCGACCAGATCAAATTTGATGCGCAAACCATTGTGCTGATGTGTATGAAGTCCCAGCAGACCCAGGCGGCTTTGGCCGATCTGGCAGCACAGAAGGGTGCGCGGCATTGTAAAATTGTCTGCATGCAAAACGGTGTTGCCAACGAGCGCTTGGCAAGCCGCTTCTTTGCGCATATCTATGCCAGTGTGGTTAATCTGCCGGCATCGTTTTTAACGCCGGGAGAGGTGGTCACTCACGCCCAGGGCTCGGGTGGTATTCTGGATACCGGACGTTTTCCCGAAGGGGTTGACGATACCGCCCAGACAATTTGTCAGGCGCTGACCAAGGCCGGCTTTAGTGCCCGGGCGGATGCCCGGGTCATGCGCCAGAAGTATGCCAAACTGTTGAATAATCTTGGGAACATTCTGCAAGCGGGGTTATCGGATACGGACAATATCCAAGCCATCCACCGGCGTCTGCGTCAAGAGGCCCTGGCGGTTTATGCTGCTGCGGGAATTGGTTGCGCAACCCGGGACGAAACCCGTGCCCGTCGTCAGGGGGTATATAAGATGGCAACCATAGAGGGGTATGAACGGACGGGCGGCTCATCCTGGCAAAGTCTGGCCCGGGGCACGGGTAATTTGGAGACGGAGTTTTTAAACGGCGAAATTTGTCTGCTGGGGCGTATGCACAACGTACCCACACCTGCCAACGATTGTTGCGTAGAACTGGCGCACGAGCTTGTTGCCCGGGGTGGCCAGCCCGGGATATTCACAGCAGCCCGGTTGCAGCGGCTTATCGACGAAAGAGCCGGTACGGTTTAACAATTGTTGCGCCGTTGTTGTTTAAGGCTGTTAAGCGTTTTGGCCAGTTGCCGGCTGTCGGCTAAGCGGTAACCCTGACGCCGCCGTGTGTTGTGCTCTTTGAGCTTTTGCCGGGCTTCGGCGCAGTTTTGCCGGCGTTGGGTACGTGTGGCTTGAATTTGCCGTTGACGCTGTTTGCCCAGGGCGCTGTGCCTTGCCGCACTGATTTCCTGGCGTTTCGCCAACGCCTTCAGCCGTGTGCGTTCGGCGGCTGACAATGGCGGTATGGACAACCCCGAGGGTTCAGACAACCTGTGGCTGACAGCGTTTTTACAGGGGTAGTCGCTGTACAAAGGTGGCTGGCCTTCCGCAAAACAGCGATAGATGGTAGCGGCTTGGCTGGGGTTGGCCGGAGTCATGGGAAGGATCAGGATCAATAACGCGGCGGTTGCGGGTGGCACACGTGTGTGTCGGGTGATGCACCGGAATATTTGTTTTTCCTCCGCGCCTTCCCGCAGTCTTTCCTTCAGTTTTTTATCAGGTTCGCGACAAGCCAACATACCGGTGACCATTCAGCCTTCTTGTATTAAGTGTGACTTGCCCGGGCTTAGGCACAATACAGGCGATGTGCCCCTCCGCCTGTGGGACAAAGTTGCACATTTATGCAGGAAGTGACGGGTTGTGTCAGGTAGCTGACATACAGCAGGGGTTGTTTACGTCACTATAAGCTCATGGACACACCACCACAGGGATGTGGACCCTCCCCACCAATAGTGTGCTCCGAGGCCAATACTTAACAAGCACGTCAAACAAGAAGGCTATATTCTGGGTGGTGACAGTGAGAATGAGTATTAGAACCCGCAGCTATTTGTTCACGCTGGCCCTGGTTGGCCTGGCTTTAAACGCAAGCCTGATCCTGCTCAATTACTTCTAACCGAGCGCAATACGCTGGAGTGTAATCTGACTTTAAAGCAGATGCTTCCCGAAGAGCTTAGTCCCCTTGGGTTGGTTCGCCCGCCTGGTGCAGCGTTGCTATTATTCTCGCGTGATAGTCTATGGGAAAATTATGTGGCCAACGTGGTTGGGCCAGAGTCTCCGAGATATAGTCACGCAACTCAACGGGTAAGTTGTTATTGCCACCGAACTGTTGCCACCAAGCCCGTCCGTACGGGTTACCGAGAAAGTAAGGAGCATCAGTGTCTATCCGCGCTTGCCATTCTTTTTCAATGAATCCGGCTGTTGCCAGATGGTAGGAATGCCGCCAATTCTCTACGTTGCTCCATATTATGGCTTCCAGTATGCGTTGCTCAGCCAGCGTGAGATCGGTAGGGTTTTGCAATGCCTTGGCCCACACCTGCGCGCCGTTTTCGCCAATGAGAGATTGTTCCATCTGGATGGAAGCTTGGCTCTCCGACCGCAGCATTTCAGCTTTCAGAATTTCGTTATTTTGCTCAAGCTGTAAGTATACAAATACCAGTCCGGCTAAGATTCCAACATTCGCCGCTAGTTGAAGCCATCCATCGATCTTCAGCTTGTCCATGTACCATCCCTCAAAGTTCAAGTCTGCAAAAGACTACTAGAGATCTTCAGACATCTGAATTGGGTCGACGCATTCGTTACCCGGAGCTTGAATGGTGGTTGCCGGTCAGCAGAACGCGTCATTTAGTTTTACAGGGCCTGGAGCAGTTACTCACGCTTCTTCAAGACAACAGCAAATTCTGCTGCATCAGCATCATAGGGATTACCGGCTACATCGCCGTACACCTCGTCGATCTCCAGCCCCGCTGATCGGGCTTCTTGCCCCAGACTCTCAGGCGTAAAGTACTGCAGCCAGTTGTAAATCTCCCGCTGCCGGTTGTGTTCGATGATGGTGTACTTATCAAGGCTGACCTGTTCCGCTGCGTATTTGAAACTGGAGACGAACGCGTAATAAGGCGCTTCAGACCAGAAACCATTAAGCTGGTTCTTCTCGCAGTAGAACGCCTCGTCCTTATTGGCGAAGGCGCTTATGGCATACACATCCAGCACGATGCGCCCCCCGTCGGCTAACAGTTCTCTGAATTTTGTCAGCATCAGGGCGCGTTGCGCGGGAGAGAGCGCACAAAAATCGCACATGATCATAAGGATCAGATCAAATTTGCCGTCCAGCTGGAACTTGAGGTAATTGGCCTCCACGTAGGTAATATCCAGCTGTTTTTCTCTCGCGAATTCACGCGCGTAGGTGATGGAGCGTGTGGAAAAGTCGATACCGATGACATGGGCCTGCCGCTGGGCCAGGCGGGCGCTATACAACCCCGGGCCGCAACCAAAGTCAGCTATTTTGCAGCCTTCAGACAGATTGAAATGTGCCATCAGCCAACGGGTGGATTCATCCATGAACCGCCCACGTCTGGAGGAAACATCGATGTCCTCATTCAGATGGTACGCCAGCATCTGCGCGGACGTGTGCTCATCCGTCCACAGGTCGCTTGCCGTGTACTTGGAAAAGGCCGCGGGCCTCTCATGTGCGGCTTCGAGCAAGCCAAAAAGTGAATTTGAGTTCATGGGCATGGACGATACCAGAGCAGGTGTATATATCCGTATCGGATTGTTAGTGGACATGCCGCTACTTTGTAGCCGCGTTGGGTCAATTGCGGTTGTTCCCGATTAAGTCTACTGTGCCCGGATGGAAGAGGTCACCGTATCAGACAATAGAGAAGACGTAGATTTCGAGTTCGTCTATCGATTTGTGTCGGAGCGATCAATCTGGGCCACTGGGGTTGGGTTCAACCCAGCAACGGGCACTGGATAACTCAATGTGTATAAGCGCTTTTAATGAAGGCAAGCAGGTTGGATTTGCTCGTGTTGTAACGGACTACGCTACATACGCATGGATAGACGATGTTTTTGTCGATGAATCAGCTCAAGGCCAGGGCATCTCACATTATCTGATAACGACCATCCTCGAACATAGTGACCTGAAATCTGTAGCTTCTTGGTGGCTTTCTTCCAGCAATCCAGTCGCTCGCTCGTTGTTCGAAAAGCACGGCTTTGCGATTCCCAATCCTGAACGCCTCGGTAAGCTTATGGCACTGCCAAAGCACCAAGGCGAAGATTACAGAACTTAAGTCCTCACCCGCAATTGGCCGCTGGCGAACTCTTCTGTTTGTCCGGAAAGCACCACGCGATCATTCAAAACCTCGCAGTAAATGGAGCCGCCACGAGGTGATAGTTGTTTTGCGCTTAACTTTGTTTTCTGCAAGCGCTGTGACCAAAAAGGTGCAAGGCCGGTGTGCGCGGCACCCGTCACGGGATCCTCCGGGATTCCCAGGCTTGGACCGAAGAACCGGGAAACAAAGTCGACCTTGCTGCCTGGCGCGGTTGGGATTAATGCGTTAAAAGGCAAAGCTGCAATCCGTTCCAGGTCAGGGCTTATGCCACGCAGCACATCATCGTTGCTGACCACCGCCAGTACCGTTGGTCCCGCCACGGCTGCTTCTACCACATCCGTATTAAGGCAACGGGCTAATTCTCCCGTGTTGCCGTCGTAAGCGCTCACTTGTCGTGCCGGAAAATCCATTGCCAGCAGCTCTCCTTCTTTTCGTACCGGCAACAGTCCGCTGCGGGTTTCAAAGACGACGGAGTCTTGATCCGGGTTTGCACGGAAGATGGCATAAGCGGCGGCCATGGTTGCATGGCCGCACAGCTCAACTTCCACGCGAGGTGTAAACCAACGCAGTAAGTACTTTGTGTCTGCCTGGATGACAAAGGCGGTCTCCGAGTAGCCAAACTGCTGGGCGATGCGCAGCATCATCTGCTCCGGTAACCACTGTTCCAGCATGCAAACCGCCGCAGGATTGCCACTCATCGGTGAGTCCACAAACGCGTTCAGTATGGAAAATTTCATTTACCTATTGCCATCATCTATATAGTTAATAGACTATTTAGATGTGGCCAACATAGCAATCGCAGAACAACTCAAGATGCTGTCAAATGATCGGCGCATGCAGATTGTCGAATGGCTGCGGGACCCGGAGAAATACTTCCCGCCGCAACGGGACGGGGATCTGATTGAAGATGGCGTGTGTGTGGGCTTGCTCACCAGGAAGCTGGCGATCAGTCAACCCTCGGTGACCGCGCACATGCGACAGCTTGAACAGGCAGGTTTAGTGACCGGCAAGCCAATCAAAAACTGGGTTTTCTACAAGCTTAATCAGAATGCAATAAACGAACTTCTGGCAGCGCTTAGAGAAAGATTAGGTGATTGAATCCAACCGTTTTGGGCTGGATATAGACGGGCGATAGCCCCACTCACCATCTATGGACCCAACCACCACTATCGCGTTAGAGTTTTACGCCTACCGGATTTTCCGGCTCAATGTTTTCCGCAGGAGGAGTCATGCCGCAAGTCAGCGAAACCATACCTGATGCGTTACAGCCGCGTGTACAAGCAGCGGTAGCGTGGTTCAACAGGTCAGCGGCATCTGCTGAAGACGAATTTAAAGTGACCGGTATCCTGGATGCGGATGAGGCATTAAGTGGATCGGACGAGCTGAGGCTCATCATGTGTGGGGGTGATCGCTGCGAGCAACGCAGCTTTCGGGTTACGGGAACCGTGGATTCCTGGCAGATTGAATTCACCGATACAGCCCCGTTGGCTCAAGGTGAAAAGCCACAGGCAGAACTGGACCCGCCGCCGGGAGTGCGCGGTAGCTGGCTCGACCAAAAACTGTCGCAACACGCATTTGTTGTGCTGCTTTTCTACCGGGGTTTCTGGTGACCTCCCTGTCGCGCCGAGTTACGGGGCTACATGAACGAGGGCGTGGTCGAGGAAATCCGCGCCGCGGGCGGCGAGATTTATGCCATCACCAGTGAACCGCAACACCTGGCTGATGAGGCGCACGCACACTGGGAACTTAACTTCGAGAACATCGGCGATCCGCACCAGGAAATCCCGAAAACGTGCAGCGAGCGTGGCTGGCTCACGCTCTATGCTAACAAAGGCAACCTGGAGTTCCTGCGCAGGGGGGCTAAATGGAAGGTTGAACACCCGAAAGGCTACTTCCAGCCGGGTGTGCTGGCGCTGACAGAATCGGGACGCGTCCTGTACCGCTGGCGCTCCGTCCCGTCAGCGGCAAACCTGAACGGCACGGTTGCGCGACCGACCGCTCGGCATGCATGGGGTGCGATTGAAAGATCACTTGCGGCTGGAGACACGGCTGCGGACGTTGCGCACGATGACCAGCCCGAGATCGACAGCCCACCACCGCCACGCCCTCTTTTTGTGGCCGCATTGATCGCAAACGGCTGGTTTGTAGGAGTAAAGTCTTTTGCGTACTCACCCGGCGTAGATTCGGTCCCTAAGCGGTTTGCAGTTGCTTATTCCCGCTGGTTGCTCTTCATCGCGGTCTGGGCCGCCGCGTTGTTCTTCTTACCCCTGGCGCCGGTTGCATTCGCCTTTGCGTGCTGGGTAGCTTGGATTGTCAGAGATACCCGGCGCACCCTCGGCGGCCTGGGCGTACAGCAGGAACTCAAAGCGAACCGGTAGTCCCCAGATGCAAACTTCTTGCTCGCGCAAACTAAGTGTCGCGCAAGCGGCCAACCATCCAGATCACCCAACCGGACAGGGTTGCCACCAGGCCCAACAAAAACAATACGGTTTTGAGTGGCGTCAGCACCGCTTTTGTGTCGACCAAATCCATGGAATCCGTCAAGGCCAATATCTGCACGACACCCTCTAACAGATCAGCAGGGACAACCATAAGCAAAGTCATGGCGATATAACGCCCAAATCTTGTATAGAACCTGTAAGCCGAACCGACAAACAAAGCGCCATAGGCTAAGGGGTATGCAACATCTAATGTGGCGGTAATCCACGCGTGAACGACACGCTGGTCGGGGGTCATGCCGGTGATTGCCTGACGTACTTGCGCCGGATCGGATATCGCGTCTATGAAGGTGATGCCCCAAAACGACGCGGCGGCTGGGAACGTAATGGTAATGAGGACCGTCGAGACAAAGGCAATCCAAAGTGATCTGCGTTCAGCGAGGCGTTGGAGCATGGAACCGCAACCTGGTCCGGATGCCATTGGCGACAGCTAATCTCCGTCCCGAATGCCTGGCACTCGGGACAGAGACTCAATGTGTGTCACAGGGAACCCAGCCAATCGTCATCGGAACCTTCGTTGATGCTTTCAAACAGCGGGGTGGAAAGATAACGTTCGCCGGTGTCGGGCATCATGGCCAGAATCACCGCTCCGGCATCTGCCTGTTCAGCAACCTTCAGCGCGGCGGTCAAGGTGGCCCCGGCAGAAACCCCCACAAATATGCCCTCCTGCTGGGCCAGAGCCAATGCGTTGGCAATCGCCTCATCGTCGCTCACCGGGATAATTTCATCCGCTACGCTGCGCTCCAGCACCTCGGGAATAAAGTCCGGGGTCCAGCCCTGGATTTTGTGGGGTGACCATTCGCCGCCGGATAACAGCGCCGCCTGCTCCGGCTCTGTGGCAATAACCCGGGTGTCCGGACGGGCCGCCTTGATCACGGCACCGGCGCCGCTGAGTGTGCCGCCGGTACCCCAGCCGGTTACCCAGTAATCTAAACGTTCTCCGGCAAATTCCCGGAGAATTTCCGGTCCGGTTGTGCTGGCATGGTAGGCGGGATTGGCCGGGTTCTGAAATTGCCGGGCCAAAAACCAGCCGTGTTCTTCAGCCAGTTCTTCAGCTTTTTTGACCATGCCGGAGCCGCGCTCCGCGGCAGGGGTAAGAATAACCTTGGCGCCCAGCCCACGCATAATCTTGCGGCGCTCAACAGAAAAGCTTTCCGCCATGGTAGCGACAAAGGGATGACCCAGCACGGCGCAGACCATGGCCAGGGCAATGCCGGTATTGCCTGAAGTGGCTTCGACAACAGTCTGCCCCGGTGCCAGTACACCGTTGTCCCGGGCATCTTTGATGATGGCGTAGGCTAAACGGTCTTTGACCGACGCCATGGGATTAAACGACTCCACCTTCACGTACATCGTGACGTTATCCGGTGCGAGACGATTTAATCTGACAATGGGTGTATTCCCAATCGTTTGCAGAATATTGTCGTATTTCAAGGTCATCCTCCGTGGTACGCAAAAACAGGATGCGTAGATTGCGCTATTTTGCGGCATCAGGGAAGTTTGGATTTGCCGCGGTGGAAAAATTTAGACACAGGGCGGGCGCCCGTAGAAAATACGGCATAACAAGAAGTCATGTGAATGTATTAGTCGATGTCCCAGGAAGCCGCGCCCAACACCGCCGCATTGGTGGTGCTCAGGAATAGCAAAACTTTTCACGGCCTGCCGGAAAAGCTGCTCACCGAAATTGCCCGGCTCAGCATCACCAGAACCTATGCCAGGGATGAACTGGTATTTCAGCGGAATGATGCCGGGGATTATCTGTACGGCATTATTTCCGGGCGGTTGCGCATTTCCGTGCATGGCGCTGATGGCCGGGAACTGGCGTTGAGTATCACCGGTCCAGGTGAAATTGGCGGCGAAATTTCGGTCCTTGACGGTGGCACGCGTACCACCACCGGCACAGCCCTGGAGTCTACAACCCTCTTTATTGTGCCCAGGGAGCAATTTCGTGAGCTGATGCTGCGCCAGCCCACGATTGCGTTGCACATGATCCAGTTGTTGTGTGAGCGGGTTCGTCAGACCAGCCGGCAGGTTGAAAATGCGGCTTTTTTAACCTTGCCCCAGCGACTGGCCGCGCAATTGCAGGAGTTGGTGAATGCCGTTGATCGGCCGTTGCCGTGTACGGTGAAAATTTCTCAAAGCGAGCTGGCCAGTTTTTTAAACGTTTCCCGCCAGATGGTTAACAGCCATCTGCAAGCCTGGCAAAAAAAAGGTTATGTCAATGTCGCCCGGGGCAGCATTCGGGTGGACAACCTTACTGGTCTGCTTGACGATGTGTTTTGAGTGGTGTGCCCCTACTCCGCGTGTGTGTTGACCGCGGCCACAATATCCTGTGCCAGGGCAATTTCCAGCGCTTGATTGGCTGGTGAATCCGTAGCAATCACCACGTGCGTTTTTTCCTGAGCTTCGGGCTGTCCCGGCTGGATGGGCAGGCTGCGCAACGTTACCGTAATACGGGTGGTGTTGGATTGAGCGGCCAGCATCGAGAAGTTACCGGTCCCTGCGGTGTCAACCAGGCTGATTTCCCGCTGCACCAACGTTTCTTCCAGCCATTCCCGCAGGGCATCGGGTTCTGCCGTCACCACAAGTTCCTCAGCATGTCCGGCGGGCACCAGACCAATACCGGCCAAACTGCACAGCAGACTGAAGAACAGGGCCGGATGAAATGCGTACACGTTTATCATGTTGGGCGTCTTGGGTTAGTGCCGATGTTGTGCACCGTGTGCCTGGGTAAGGTTGCGGACATGTGCCACCAACAACATGGTTACGCCACATACGGTCAGCAATACCTCATCACCATACCAGTGAGATACCCCGACAAACATCAGGCCAATACCCAAGATGCCTAAAATCAGGGTGACGGCACTTCGATGTTTTATGTAGCCGCGGCTCAGGGCAACCGCACTGGAGGGGGCAGCCAGGCCAAGGAGGATCCAGTGTACGGTGGTCTCCGACGCACTGAGCCAGCCACCCAGAAAGGGACCAAAAAAAAGCGCAAAAGGTACGGCAAGGCAGTGCACCAGGCACAAACCCGACAGCGTAATGGCAAATTTGTCCAGGCTGCGGACGCCATGTTCGCGTGGCGTCGACTCAGGCATTGGGTCCGAAACCAACTGCATTCTTCTTGACACTGAAAAAGGGCGCCTACGCTAGCGTGTGGGCCCGGCAATGGCAAGTATTTAGCATTCGGTGGTTTGCGCCGGTTTTGCTACCATCTAAGGCAAATGTGAAGCAGAGTATGCCGGTGAGCGAGGCGGATCGACAAAAGTGGAATCAACGCTACACAGCGGGTGCTTATGCGGATCGCACCCACGCCAGCGCCTTTCTGGTGGAGCAGCTTGACCGGCAATCACTGCTACCCGCAGCCGGCTGCTGGGCTTTGGACCTGGCCTGTGGCGCCGGACGCAATAGTGTTTTTCTTGCTGAGCAGGGCTTTCGGGTGGATGCCGTGGACATTTCCGATGTTGGTCTGGCCCGGGGGCTGACTCTGGCCCAACAGTGTGGAGTAGAGGGGAACATAACCTGGCATTGCCGGGATCTGCAATCGCCGCAGGATTTGGATTTTGCCCACCATGGGTCTTATGGGTTAATTCTGATGGTGCGCTTTGTTGCGGGTCATTTGTTACCACACCTGATCGATGCTCTCACTCCGGGCGGGGTGCTGTTGGTGGAGGAGCATCTGCAGTGGCCGGATGGTGAACTGGATTTGAGTGGGCCGTCGAGTGGGCGGTTCCGGCTGCGGCCCGGGGAATTACGCAGGGGTTTTACCGGCGCTGATGCCCACGAGGTCTTATTCGACGAAGAAGGCTTGTATACTGAACCTGATGGCTCCACCGCGGCGCTTTGCCGTATGGTGGTTCGGGCCGCTGGTTAGGGTAGATGATGGAAACCATACCAAATATAGATATCGCAAAATATCGTCAGGGGTTGTTGTCCGGGCAAAGCTTGAGTGAACTGGCAATTGCCTGCGAAGACCATGGTTTTTTTCTGCTTTGCGGCCACGGTTTAGACAACCTGATCCAAGAAGTATTTACTCTGTCGGCAAATTTTTTTGCACAACCCCGGGATGTGAAAACCCGGGTATATCGCGATGCAAAAAACCCTCTGGGTTACTACGACCGGGAGCTGACCAAACAGAAACGGGACTTAAAAGAAGTTTACGATTTTAAGGCGGGCGGCTACATCACCAGGGACGTTACCCGGCAAACCCGCTGGCCGGACCATGACCCTCGGTTTCGTCCGGTCCTCACGGAATTTTTTACCGCGTTTACCGCCCTGGCGGAAGAAACCATGGCCATGCTCTTTGTCAGTCTGGGGATGCCTGTTGAGCAGGCCAGGCGGACGGTGGCGGACAGTTTTGGTGAGCACCACAGCAGTGCGGCACGATTGAACTTTTACCCACCCGGGGATCCGGTGCCGGAAGCCGAGCGCTCCGGCACGGTCAGCCTGGGTGATATGGCGTTGCATCATCATACAGACCCCGGTGCAATTACCCTGTTGTTACAAGATGAGCATGGCGGCCTGCAGGCCAACTCCAAAACCCAAGGGTGGATTGATGTACCCCCAAAGCCCGGCACCATTGTCGTGAACGTGGGTGATATTCTGCAGGTCTGGACCAACGACCGGTGTACCGCCGGCATGCATCGTGTCCTGCCGGTGCGCAGCCGGACAGGCCGGTACAGCACCCCGTTTTTTTACCAACCCCGGTACGACGCGGTGGTCCAACCCTGGGTACAGTCAGGTGAGACGGCCCGGTATCAGGCATTTTCCTGGCGCGACTTTATCCGGGGGCGGGTTAGCGACAACTATTCCGATCTGGGGGAAGACGATATTCAAATCGCCAAGTACAGGGTGGCCTAGGCCCTATGTCCGGATACAGTCATATTCTCTTCGACCACGACGGGGTACTGGTCAACACAGAACCACTGTACTACAAGGCAACCCGGCAGATCCTTGCGGAAATGGGGGTGGAGCTGAGCCTGAATGACTATCTGTGTGCCCAGGCGGCGGGGAACGCAGCCTGGTTTGCCGCCCGGGACAAGGGTTATGGCGAGGTGGAAATTGCGGCCGGGCGAGACCAGCGCAATGTTCTGTATCAAACCTATTTGCAGGAAGAGGATATTTCCATAGCCGGTGTTAACGAAGCGCTCGGGCGGCTGGGTAAACAATGCCGCATGGCCATTGTGACCACCGCCAAGCCGGCTGATTTTGCGTTGATACACTATGGCTTAAAAGGGCAGATCACCAGCCAGGATCAGCGCGGCATTGTCTCGCACATGGACTTTGTACTGGCAAACGGCGACTATGAGCGCAGCAAGCCCCACCCGGACCCCTATCTGGCGGGCCTGGACAGGTTTGGTATTGAACCTTCCCAAGCCCTGGTGGTGGAAGACTCGGAGCGGGGATTACGCGCCGCCGTGGCGGCGGGTGTAGACTGCGCGGTGGTCCATCATGAATTTACCGCCAGTCAGGATTTTTCCGCGGCAACCTACCGCATAAAAACATTGGCAGAGCTGATGAATATCGTTGGTTGACCTGGCGTTGCACCAACCGGAGCTTACCCCATGAGTAACTATTCTTATCATCCCGACCATGTGATTAAGGACGAACAGCAGCTTCGTCAGTACTACGGCGAGCCGTCAAAACGATCCTTAATCAAGGTGCTGGATCATATATCCGACCATTATCGGGCCTTTATACAAGCCAGCCCCTTTGTGCTGGTTGCCAGTGTGGGCCCGGAAGGTGTTGATGTTTCTCCCCGGGGTGATCAGCCCGGTTTTGTACACATTGTAGACCCCAAAACGCTGATGTTGCCGGACCGTAAAGGCAATAACCGCGCGGATACGTTGATGAATATTGTCAGAGATCCAAGGGTTTCACTGCTGTTCCTGATCCCTGGAGTGGGTGAAACGCTGCGCGTGGTGGGCAGCGCCAAGGTGGTGGTTGATGACAATCTGTGTACGCAATTTGCAATTAAAGATAAACCGCCGCGGAGTGTCATGGTATTGGACGTTGAGGAAGTTTATTTTCAATGCCAAAAAGCCCTGGCCCGCAGTCAACTGTGGTCTCCGGACAGCCGGGTTGAGCGCGGTACCCTACCCACTGCGGGGCAAATCCTGGCGGCTTTGGACAAAAATTTTGATGGCGAAGCTTACGATGCAAACTACCCGCAATATCTGCGGGAAACTATTTATTAGTAGTCTGCTTTTTTCAGCAGACGCCTAACCCAGATACAGCCGCAGGCCCAGATACGCAAAGTAGGCGGTGACCAGCGCCGCACCGGCCAGGCGGCCCAGCCTTGCGTTGCTGAAGAAGAACAGCGGAATAACCACCAGTACAAAAAGAAAACCTGCCGCCAGATCCCAATCACCACCCTTGGGAATGGGCAGCGGGGCAATCAATCCCGCAGCCGGCAGAACCACCAGAGAATTAAAGATATTTGAGCCGACGATATTGCCCAGTGCCAGGTCGGTCTCGTCCTTATAAGCGGCAATGGCCGAGGTGACCAGCTCCGGCAGACTCGTTCCCACGGCAACCACAAAAATGCCAATCACAACCTCGGGCACGTTCAGGGCTTGTGCCAGCGCGGAACCGTGTTCAATGGTCAGGTTGCCGCCATAAACCAGCATGGCCATGCCGGCCACAGCCATCAGCGCATTGAGACCAATATGGGTGTGGCCCGTTACGCCGGCCGAACCGGGAAAAGTTTCGGCATCGCGCAGAATGGGATCTTCCTTATCCCTATAGACGTCGCGGACCATGAAGTAGACGAATACCGTGAACAACAGGAGCAGAATAATGGCATCCCCGCGATCCAGCAGGGGGGTGGTGCCGGACAGGGGTTGGTCCCAGGCCATGACCATAAGTATGGCGGTGACCAGCAACAGAAACGGCACCTCCCGGCGCACCACCTGGCCCTGCAGATAAATGGGGGACATCAGCGCCGCCACCCCCAGGACCAGGCCAAAATTTGCCAGGTTAGAACCCACCGCATTGCCAAAGGCCAGATCTGTTTTACTGGTCAGGGCTCCGGTGACGTTGACCACCAGCTCCGGGGTGCTGGTGCCAAAGGCAACCACGGTCAGGCCGATGATCATGGTGGGCACATTAAATGCCTGGGCAATGCCTGATGCGCCCCTGACCAGAGCGGTGCCGCCAAGTAGAAGCAGGGTGATGCCTAATGCCAGTAATACAAATGCCATAGCCCGTGGCGTAGCCACCATCCATGTCGAAAGGACGTTGGAGTATGTCGTAATGCAGGGCACTTGCCAAAGGTACAGTGGTGATTGAGGGCAATTTTCGAAGAAATTTACACCAGCGGAAAAGTTCGGGCCTCGATCTGACGTTCACACCGGATACGCTACTATGTGGGACCATAAACAGTGTGTGAGGTGATCATGCAAAGGGAATGGATAACGGGTCTGGGTGTAGTCGGCGTCAGCCTCCTGGCTGCGGTAGGATTTGCCATTGCCGGGAGTGACCAGGGGGTTTGGGTGGCCGGTTGGCCGGTTTTTGTCTGGTGTGGCCTGTTTGCCTACAGCCTGCAGTGGGTGATGTTCAGCCATGCCTGGCTGGTGCGCTCCGAGCGTAATTTTGACCTCACGGGCAGCATCACCTTTGTGGTGATGATGGTGGCTGGCGGTGTCCTGGCCGGTGCCGGTGATGTTCGTTCATGGGCTCTGATCACGTTGATTTGTATTTGGGCGCTGCGCCTGGGCCCGTTTTTGCACCGTCGTATTCAACAGGCGGGTGAGGACAAGCGCTTTCGCACCATCAGAAATTCTTTCCCAACATTTCTAATGACCTGGACGCTACAGGGGAATTGGGTATTTTTCACCGGGGGATGCGCATTGGCTGCGGTCACGAGTGTACGCACGGTGCCCCTGGATGTGTTTTTCTTTGCCGGATTAACCCTTTGGTTAGCGGGTTTTGCCATTGAGGTCGTCGCCGACCGGCAAAAGACCCAATTTCGTCAATTGCCGGAAAACAGCCGGCGTTTTATTTCAACGGGACTTTGGGCATGGTCCCGGCATCCCAACTATTTTGGCGAAATTGTACTGTGGCTGGGGATTACTCTGATGGCCGTGCCGGTATTACAAGGCTGGCAGTTAGTGACCTTGTTATCCCCATTATTTGTGGTCTTCCTGCTCACCGCGGTCAGTGGGGTGCGCATGCTGGAGCACCGGGCTAATAAAACCTGGGGGGAAGACCCTGAATATCAGGCTTATAAAGCCGCTACCCCTACCCTGATGATGTGGCCACCCCGGAAAGTGGGTTAGGCGGATGCTGAATCTGCCACTTTTTGGCAATCCGTTGTAACCAGCGCCCGGTGGCCGCCAACTGCGCGGCTTCCACCCGGAAAACCATCGCCTTACCCTGACGGCGCCGGGTGACCAGGCCTGCTTCGTGCAAGATTTGCAAATGTTTGGCAATGGCTTGCCTGGAAACGGGAAGTTGGGTTGCCAGGGCAGAGGCGCTGGCCCCTTCTGCCAGGGATAAGTGCTCCAGGATCTGGCGGCGGGTTGGGTCCGCCAGCGCGGCAAATACATGGTCTACCGCAATAGAATGTGCACCCGGGTTGCTCATCTTTCAGCCATCAACCAACAGGACCCTTATTCTGCCGGGTGTGGGAGCGTGGTGCAACGTTTAGGTTGCACAATAGCGCGTGTCTGTTTATCAACAGGTGGCTAGCGCGCTTCGAATAACATTTCCAAACGGCCCCCTTGAAGCAGGGTGGACTTGGCGATACGCATGCACAAGAAATGTTCACTCAAACGTTGTTGAGGATGGGGGGTAAAGGTGCCGGGTGGATTGGCTTCGCGTTGGGTGAGCCTGTCCATGGCGGTCAAGCCGTATTGCAGATGATCTAAGGTCTGGTTGCTGTGTAAGGCGCCAAAACCGTAGCCCATGGTCGATCGGTGCAAGCTATTCTGCAGGGTCGCGGACAAGCCCTCCAGCACGGTCAGATTCATATGGTGTAAATAATCCCACAACAGCAGGACGTCAAAGCGGGTGTCTGCGGGCAGTTGTATGTGTTGCTGACAGAGCCGGATGGCATCAGCCAGGGACAAATCCTCCGGCGCGTTGATTAATTCCGCACAATCGAGAATATCCAGAAAGACAATTTTTGCGTTGAATTGAGATAAGAAATTCACCGTACCCGCATTACCCGGGCCCAGATCGAGCACACTGATCCGGGTGCTCTGCTGATCTGACGCCGGGTCTTCAGCAAGACAGCGCAAAGCGTCAGATAGCAGTTGGCTTCTGACCCCGCCGGTTGGGGGTGCCGGTGTTGTTTTAGCTGGCTTCTTGCTTAGCCTCATTTAGCGGTGGACTGGCCTTTGGTTGGCCCTTTACAGGAACCGTGTTGCGTACTGAGCTCTCGTTCGGATCCATGTCGATGCTACCTTTAAATTTGGCGCCATCTTCCAGGGTGACCCGCGGCGCAACTATATTACCGCGAACGTGCCCCGTTTTTGAAACAATGACTTTTTCCGTGCCGGCAATGTCACCGGTGACTTGGCCGTCAATTTTTACGTTTTTTGCGGCCAAATCGGCAGTTAACTTGCCGGTCGCGCCAACAGTCAGGTCGTGTTTCGGCAAATCCACGGAGCCGTCCACAGTGCCTTCAATAATTAAATTTTCATCACCGCTTACGGTGCCCTTTATTTTGATGGTTTGACCTATCACGGCAGTGCTCCTTGAACTGAAATGATCCGCAGGTTGGGGTACGGGTGTGGGTTGTTCAACAGTAGGGGTCTGGTCCTGGCTCTCTTTGCGTTTCTCAAACATAACTGAAACTCCATGTTTGTGAGCGAAATTTTATGTGATCGAAGGTTTGATCGACCTTATTGTCTGACGTGCTCAGTCCACAAAGCTCGATCGGCTATCAGCCTTAATCAATATGCTAGTGGGAATCGGACTATAGAACAGGTAACTCGATCAACAAAAGAAGAAAAAATGCCAATTTCCTGGCTTATTTTTTTGCGAATCCAGTTTGCCGGAAAAGCAGACAATCAGGTACAGCCAGGCAGTCGGGCTGTCACTTCAACCTCAATCTTCATCCGGGGGTCATAAAGCCCAGCCACCAGCATGGTGGCAGCGGGGGGGTTTTCGCCAAAATACTTGCGCAGAATCGGCCAACAAAGTTCAAAATCCTCACGCTCGGGCAGGATGTAGCGCACCCGCACAACGTCTTTCAGTGTTGCCCCAGCCTGGGTCAGCGCCTGGTTGATATTTTGCAAACACTGTTCTGCCTGCACCGCTGGATCTGGGGAGATCTCCATCGTGGCATAGTTGTATCCGGTGGTCCCCGCCACAAATACAAACCCCCCGTCAACCACTGCTCGGCTGTAGGCCATATCACGCTCAAACACAGAGCCGCTGGAAATCGTTTGTCGTGGCATGCATGCTACCCTATCAGCTTTCCAGCCAGGTTGCCCGGCATGCAGATCAACACACTAACCCCGCATATGGGTGCAGAGATTACCGGGCTGGACCTGGCCAATCTGACGGACAGCGAATTGGCCGGGGTGAAACAAGCCTTTCTGGATTACCAGGTACTGATTTTTCGGCAACAGAATCTCAACCGGGATCAGCACAAAGCCCTGGGCCGGCGTTTTGGCGAACTGCATATCCACCCCTCCAAAAAACAATTAGACACACGCTCGGATGCGGAAATTTTTGCCATACGCACTACGCCTGCATCCCAGTGGACCAACGGTGAGATCTGGCATACGGATGTTTCCTGTGAGCCCGTTCCACCCATGGGTT
>JANQMF010000024.1 GCA_028280225.1 Pseudomonadales bacterium
CCTCTACAGGCGTACAATTCGCGTGCCGACATTACCGCCGGCCAGCAGGTCTACAAACCCTGCCGGCGCTGCTTCCAGACCCGCCACCTCGTCGGTCAGACTTTGCAACGCGCCGCTGTCGATCCACCCGTGAAGTTCAGCCCGGGCCCGGGCATAAGCATCCACAAAGTCGAACAGCAAAAAACCGCGCATGGTAATGCGCTTGTTAATCAACAATCCCGGTATACCCTTGGGGCCCGGCTCCGGGTGATCCGTATCATACTGACTGACCACCCCACAACAGGCGATGCGGCCGGCTACATTCATGCGAAACAAAGCAGCCCCCAGGATCATGCCCCCGGTATTGTCAAAGTAAACGTCCACCCCGTTTGGCGTAACCTCCTTTAACCGGTTGCGGAAACCGCTGTCCTTGTAGTTGACCGCCGCATCAAAACCCAGTTGTTGGGTCAGCAGAGCACCCTTGGCATCACTGCCGCAAACGCCAACCACCTGCAAACCCTTAATTTTGCCAATCTGGCCGGCAAGGTGTCCCACTGAACCCGCCGCGGCTGAAACCATCAAGGTTTCCCCCGGCTGCGGGCGGCCCACCTCCATTAACCCAAAGTAGGCGGTCAAACCGTTGACCCCAAGGGGGCCTAAATAGTGGATTGGGTTATGATTCCGTGGAATTTGCGTCACCACCCCCTCAGCGTGGACGGAGTATGCTTGCCAACCCGTGGGGGCCACCACTATATCCCCCACCGCCACCGTGCCACTTCTGCTCTCCACCACTTCACCCACCCCGGTGCCGTTCATCACAACGCCGGTTTTGGGCGCGCCTGCATAACTGGCGCTGCCCTGGAGCCCGGCACGGGTACCCGCTGTAATGGCAAAGGCGATGGTCTTAACCAATACCTCACCTTGCTGGGGACTGGGGATTGCAGCGGTTTTCAGGGTGTAGTCACTCTCCTGTAACTTCCCCTTGGGCAAATTGGCTATGATGACCTGCTTATTCTCGTCCACCTGTCCTCCTCAGTCACTCTCATTATATTTCGCTATATTTCCTTATATTTCCTTGCCCTAGCCAACGGCGCTGACAAGCCATATGGCACCACCCAGACGTATCCCCTGGTCTGTAATATGTGTGGCAAATGCCGCCTCAGCCGCCCTCAAGGCATCGTTGCGACGCTCTTCCGGCAGCTCACCCAAGACTCTGGACAGCGGACCAATACGGGTTTGCAGGTGCATCACCTCATCCATTGTGCCCCCCAGAAACAAGGCGTCTTTATACCCTTCGACCCTTACCTGGCGGTACCCCGCCCGGCTGAGAATTTGCTCCACATAGTCCGGATCAGCAAAGGCAAAGGGGCCCGGGGCCTTGGGATCAGGTGGGGTTTCGGGTGCTTCCAAAAAGGGCTGCACCGCTCTGGCGCCAATGGATATCCATGGATTTTCCGCGGGGGCCTGCCAGCAGGCAAATACCAGCCTGCCGTCCGCGGCCAGGGCGCTGTGTAAATTCTGAAAAGCTGCTGTAGGATCCGCAAAGAACATCACCCCAAAACGGGAAAATACCAGTTGGTGATCCGGGGTATAGCTTTGTGTGGCGGCATCAGCCCGGCTGAAGGTGATATTGCCCATACCCCGGGCATCCTCATTGGCCCGGGAGATCATCTGCTGCGAAACATCCACACCCCGCACTGTGGCCCCCAGTTGACGCATCTCAAAGCTGGTGGTCCCACAGCCACAGCCCACGTCCAACACCCGCTCGCCGGGCTGAACCGCGGCCTTGGCCATCAAGCTGCCGGAAAACGGTGCCAGCAGACCATCCATCAGACGTTGGTTTTCAACCCAGATGTCACCAGCCTGGCCGTTCCAGTATTCAATCATTTCCGCGTTTTCCGACACTACATCAATCCTTGCGCACGTTTAAACCAATCCAAATAAGACCCCATGTGGCGGGCAAATTCTACCTGTTCGCTGAGCGTCAACAAATGTGCAAACGCCCGGGGATAGACCTGTCTGCCGTTGGCACTGATGGGGGCCAGGCTGAGCACAGCCAATTGTTCATGGTAATGACCTTCGCGCAGGAATTGCGCAAAGTCACAAACAAATGAGATATCCGCAATGCTCAGTTCGTCCCCGGCAAGGTATGCTGCGTGACCCAGGGCTGCTTCAACCCCGGCCAGGTAGAACTCATAAGCCGCCGCCATCCGCTGATAGACCGGCTTGGATAAGTTATCCATGGCTAACAAGTAAACCTGAGCTTCCCGGGCAAACACCAGGTTGGCATCTAAAAAACTGTCAATTCGGGAAGCGGCATAAGCATCCCGGCCATACAGGCTTTTCCCGCTACCCGCTCTGGCCACCGCCCGGAGGATGCTGTTGGATTCAAATATGCCGACCTCACCCCCCGGCCCAAAGGCAGCAGGCACGGTGCCAAAGGGATGAGCGGCTAAAAAACCGTCGGTTTTGAACAAAGTCCCGGAAAAACCCCGGCGGCCTTTGCGTGCGCTGGGGTGGTCATCCTGCCGTTCTTCAGCGGACAACAGCCGGGCATCATAGTCCCACAGCCATTGGCTCAAATTGGCCGGTTTATCACCGAGCAGTTCAACTTCAAGGCCAAGCAGATCCGCTGCTATCAGCGCCTTCCATACCCGCGGATTGGGCACATACGAGAATATCCGCAGCACGCTGTCTGTCATTAATCCATCCCCGGGCCGTTATCCATACCGATATTGTAACCATCCCGGTGCTAATTCTCACTGTTCGCGCCGCTTTTAGATCCGGTACAGATATCGTTGCAAAACCGTTTACATCCCGTTTGGATTTGGCGCCACTCAAGCCATAAGGTCATGGCCGCAAGATAAAACGGTTTTGTTGGGTTATCCGAACCCCGCATTTCCAACCCTTCCGGAAAACGTCAACGGGGGAACGTAGCTGTGACTGTTTCAAATGTTTACCTCTCATTTCGGCACCTGGTATGGGCGACCGTCTGCATTCTAATATTAACCAGCTGTGGCGGCGGGGGTGGCGGCGGTTCCGCACCTCCACCCCCAGTCAATCAAGCCCCCACGGCGGCAGCCGGGGCTGATCAGTCCGTTGACGAAGGCACTACCGTCACCCTGACCGGTAGCGGCACCGACGACGGCACAATTGACAGCTTTCAGTGGCAGCAAATCGGCGGTACGGCGGTGGACCTGAACAACGCAAATACCGCTACCGCAACATTCACCACCCCCAACATTGAGATCAGCACCACTTTAACATTTCAGCTCATGGTTACTGACAATGCCGGACTGAGCGCCACCGCCAGCGTCAATATCCAGGTTAACCCACGCGCCGACAACAGCCGCGCTGTCCTGGGCCCCATTGTTGATGCCCGGGTTGACGCCAGCCTGGTTACGGATTTAACCACAGTCATCGAAACCACCACCACCCTGAACTCCGGCAATCTCAACGAGGCAGGCACCTTTATCCTCAACCTCAACGGCGTTGACGATGCGGCATTTGTGCTGGTGACCATCACCGGAGGTGAAGATATTGATGTGGACGACAACGGCATTATCGATCAGACCCCCACCCCGAACGAAGGCACATTCAGAGGCCTGGCCACCGCCGCGGACTGGCGTGCCGGCGGCCATGTGACCGCGCTTACCGAAATTCTTGTGCGGGAACTTATCGGCGCAGACCCCGAACAACTGGAGACTATGCCCGCCGCGGAAATCGAACAGCTGCTGACCGAAACCGCACAGCGGTTACTGAACGACAACGCTGACGTTAACGAAGACGGCCGGACAGACTTTCGTGATTTGTTAGATTTTTTGCCCACTGACGATGATTTCCCGCTGGACGTACCATTGGCGGAAGTCAACGAAATTGGCAGCAGTATCGTCACCGGGGAAGAAGACAGCCGGATAGATGAAACCATTACCGATCTGCTGAATCTGCCGCCGCAGGTTAACGCTGGTGATGACCAGACCGTGGACGAAGGCACCGCCGTTACCCTCAACGGCAGCGGCAGCGATGACGGTGTCATAGTCAGTTACGCGTGGTCTCAGATTAGTGGTGATGCGGTAGCTTTGACCAATACGGGCTCGGCTACCGCCACCTTTACCGCACCCACTCTATCGACTGAAACCACCCTGACCTTTCAATTGTCCGTCACCGATGATCTTGGTGAATCCGCCACCGATACGGTGAGTGTGACAGTGCAACCGGTTAACGCCAGCCCCCACGCTGATGCCGGGGACAATCAGATTGTGAACGAATTAACCTTGGTAAACCTTAACGGCTCCCGGAGCAGCGACAGCGATGGCAGCATCGTCAGTTTTCAATGGATCCAGACCAGCGGTCCCGCGGTTAACCTCATCAATCCAGCCAGCGCCACGCCCCAATTTACCGCTCCCGACATTGAAGCGACAACCGACCTGGATTTTCAATTGACAGTACGGGACAACGAAGGTGCCAACAACAGCAGCAGCGTCACCGTAACCATATCACCCGTCAGCAGCGGCGGTTTTGTCACAATCCAGGGCCGGGCCACCTACGACCGGGTGCCGCTGGAGATGGATGGTCTATCAGCGCGGCTGGATTTCGACAACATCATCGTACAACCCATGCGCGGTATTTCCGTTGAGTTGCTGGA
>JANQMF010000117.1 GCA_028280225.1 Pseudomonadales bacterium
CGACTTGCCAGGCCTGGGGTCCGCTGGCATCAATCAGCAGCATGGCGCTGACCCGGTTGGGGTACTCGGCTGCGTACTGCCAGGTGATGCCGCCGCCCATGGAGTTGCCGCCCAGGACAAAGCGTTGCAGCCCCAGGTGACGGGTCAGCTCATGCACCACGCGGATGTAAGCGGCGGTGCTGTAGTCCCCATCGGGCACCTGTCCGGTGAGCCCATGTCCCGGCAGATCAATGGTGATGAGGCGATATTTGTGGCTCAGTTCGTTAACCCAGGGTGCCCAGTCAAACAGGGATGCGTTGGAGCCGTGCAGCAGGACAATGGGCAGCGCACCGTCGGGTCCGTGGTCTTGGAAGTGGAGCCGTGCCTGGCTTGTCAGGGTAAGGAAGTGGGAGGCTTCGGTGCGGTATTTGCTGTCCACGGATGAAGCCGGTTGGTCCCGTTCGAACAGCCATAGGCTGACACCACAAGTAAGCAGAATTAGGGGCAGGAGGATTTTTGTCATACCGTTTTGCCATGGCCGGACCCGCGTGAGGTATTGGCGAGGTCCGGAGATTAAAGGTGCCTTGCTGGTTGTTGTCCGGAAATTGGCATCACTGCCCTGGCAGTCTATCTCGAATGCTGCATTCTGGACAGAGACTCGCCGGGGATGTGCGGGCCATTGTACGCGCTGGGCGGATGTGATCAATGTGGGCCTGTGTTACTTTGCAGCGGGTTAGGTACAAACAACCCCCGGGTTAATACACCCTGAGCTTGGGGCATGGTGGGCATGGTGGACATGGCGGGAAAGACGTCGGTGATTGAGGCACGGGAGTTAAAGAAGACCTTTGGCAATACCAAGGCGTTGGACGGTTTTAATCTGGTTGTGCCGCGTGGAAAAATTGTGGGTTTAATTGGTCCAAACGGATCGGGCAAGACGACTGCCCTCAAATCTATACTCGGGTTTTGTCCCCTGGATGCGGGGCAGGTGAGTGTACTGGGCCTGGACCCCTGGCGGCAGCGTGCCCGGATAATGCAGCGGGTGGCCTATATTGCGGATACGGGCATTTTACCTAAGTGGATGCGGGTAACGGATTTGCTGGATTATGTTGCCCGGGTGCATCCCTGCTTTGACCGCGACCGGGCTGTTGCGCGTCTGGCGGGTACGGACGTACAGTTGTCCAAGCGCGTGCGTGCCCTGTCCAAGGGGATGCATGTTCAACTCCACTTAGCCATTGTGCTGGCCATTGAGGCGGAAGTCCTGATATTGGACGAACCCACCCTGGGCCTGGACATTATCCACCGCCAACAGTTTTACGATGGCATCCTGAATGAATTTTTCAACCCGGACCGTAGTGTTCTGGTGACCACACACCAGGTGCGCGAAATTGAAGACCTGCTTACGGACATCGTTTTTATCCACCGGGGCGTCAGCCGTCTAGCCTGTGCCATGACCGAGGTGGCAGCACGGTTTCAAAAGGTACGCTGCGCTGAGGGTGTTCGCCCGCCGGGACAAGCACTGTATGAGCACAGGTTACCCGCCGGGGTAGAGTATATATTCGAAAATGCCGATCCCGGGTTGCTCGCCGGGGCCGGTGAAGTTTTGGTGCCTAACCTTGCGGAGTTATTTGTTGCCCTGACCCAGGCAACGGTGCGGGAGGTTCCGGTTCGGGCCAATGATCAAGCAGGAACCCCGGGATGAGCGTGTTTTTTGCTTTGTTAAAAAGGGAGCGGCTGGAACATCGCAGTGGCTTCTTCTGGGCACCGGTAATTCTGCTGTTGTTGATCCTGTTATTGGGTATGACCCTGGTGGTTGCCCGGGACAATATGGAGGTGGTGGTCACCAGCCAGGGGGCTGTTGTTGAAGACTCGGGTGTCGCTGCGGTTTCTACACTGTTTTTTGATTTGGCCACCATGGACGATGTGGAGCTGACCTATCGCTTGAACCGCTTTTTTGGCGTGATGGGGGTCCCTTTTTATTGGCTGTTGACGGCGGTTTCGTTGTTTACCCTGGTGGCCAGTGTTTACGATGAGCGCCGGGATCAGACTGTTTTGTTCTGGAAGTCCATGCCCGTGCCCGATCTAACCACGGTGATCAGTAAGCTGGTATTTGTGACTTGGGTTGGGCCGATACTCACCATTATTGGGACCTGTCTTGCGTACGTTATGGTGCTGGTTCTGGCCTCCGCCTTTGTTGCGGAGGGTGGTGCCCAGCAACTGTGGTCTGCCGCGGAACTTGGCATCAAGCTCCCCCAGCTTGTAGTGGGATATGCCTTGCACGGCTTGTGGGTATTGCCGATTTATACCTGGTTTCTTCTGGTGGGAACCCTACTCACCCGAGCGCCGTTGTTGTGGGCCGCCGGCTTGCCCTTGATTGTTGTGATTGTGGAGAGAATTCTGCTGGGCAGCGAAGTTTTTTCCGGCTGGCTGGGAGCGCATGTCGAACCCTATGCCATACCCTGGCTCAGCTCCGCAAGTCCGGCCTATGATCTGCTGGGAAATTTCAGGCCCTGGGCTGTTTTGACTATGCCCACGTTCTGGCAGGGTTTGCTGGTGGCGGGTGTGCTGTTAACCGCGGCGGTATTTATGCGCGGGCGCTGTAACGAGATTTAACCTTAGCCTTAACACCGAAACTGCTGAGGATGTGCACATTTTATCCGCTTTGTCTGCAGCTTGATGGATCATCCTGGAGGGGTGTTGTGAAATCGACTGGAGATGAATATGAAAGCTATGGCCGCACCCCTTGTCTTGTTTTGTGTCAGCACCTTTGTTGTGCCGGGTTGGGCCGGGGAGCGGCCCCGGCATGGTCCACCCCCGGAAGCTTTTGAAGTTTGCGCCAATCAGGCTGAGGGTGCGGCCTGCAGTATTGTCGGGCGTCGCGGGGAGGAACTCCCGGGGCAGTGCCTCTATCCCCCTCAAAGCGGGGATCAA
>JANQMF010000125.1 GCA_028280225.1 Pseudomonadales bacterium
CCAATCCGCTAACGTTGGGGTCAGACCCCAGCGTTAGCAGATTGTATTTCTCCACCCACGGATTCGATTTGCGCCACAGCGTCATCCAGGGCCCTGTTAACCAGATCCATATCCTCTGAAGGTAAGCGAAAGGAAACACTTTCAACCCCCAGATCGGTATAAATTTCGAATGCCCGGGCGTCAAAATGCCCGGATACCACCACTCTTGGTTTGCCACGCCCCAGATCTGCCGCAAGCAGATTCATCCTGGGCACCATATCCTGCAGCTCTGCCAGGGTGGTCATGCGGCCGGCGGATATTGCGTTGGCTTCGGGAATGACCACCGGCAGCCAGCCATCACCATAACGCGCCGCCCGCTTAATCACGCCGGGGCTGGCACCGGCAACAAATATCGGCGGGTGTGGCTTCTGCACGGGCTTGGGCCATTGCCAGACCGGGTCAAAATTAACCAGATCACCATGATATTGCGCGGTTTCCCCGGACCAGAGTTGCTGCATGGCTTCCACCCGCTCGCGCATCAGCTTAAAGCGGGTAGCAGGATCCGTGCCGTGGTTGATCATCTCCGGCTCGTTCCAGCCCGCGCCAATGCCAAACATGAAGCGGCCCCGGGAGAGCAGATCCAGACTGGCCACCGCCTTGGCGCAGTTGATGGGATCATGTTGCGGCAGGATGAGGATCGCCGTACCCAGTTTTATCGTTGAGGTCGCCTGGGCAGCACCGGCCAGGGCAACAAAGGGGTCCAGCATACTGGCGTATTCCCGGGGCACCGTATCGCTGAGTGGAAAATCCGTTGCTACCGGCATGTGCGAATGTTCAGATACCCAGAAGGCATAAAAACCACGCTGTTCCGCAGCCACCGCAACCTCCGCAGGGTGCGCGCTGGTATCCGTGGCAAACATGCTGACACCAAATTTCATGGCCTAATCCTTGAACATCTTGTCATAGGCAGCCTGGACCGCGGCATGTGCTCCGGATGCCAGATAGGTCCCATGGGTGGGCAGCAGTTGATCAAAATCCAGCGCCAGAACCCGTTCAAATTCCGCCTGGATACCCACCGGGTCCGCTACCATCAGTTTCATCCACGCCGGCCCGATAAGGGTATGTTTGGTGAACCCAACCAGGGGCAGAATCCATTGCGTAAATTTATTGGTGTGCGGATAGTGCGGCGGGGTGCTGTAGGTTTGAATGGCGTCGGTGGCGATCAGCAAATTTTCCTTGCCTTGCAGCAAAATTACCCCCTCCGGCTGTTTTAAACAGTTAAACCCCAGCAGTTGCGCGTCCTTAAAGGGTAACGGACCCCCGTCGTGCAGCACATGATCAATATCGGGTTTGGTATAGGTTACTCCACCCGCAAACGACCAGAACGCCGCCTGGTACCGATGCACATAAAATTCATCATCCAGACCGTGCAGCGCCCCCAGGCGCAACACATGGGCAACGTCTCCCAGCGCTTCCAGCGCCGCCAGGCCATCGCTGTTCATCCTGACGGGGTTGATGAGGGTAAGTTTTCCCGCCTCGCGAATCACAATCATGTTGCGGGTAAAACGGACAATGGGGTTCATGCGTATACACCCATAAACCACAAACAAGTCCTCCCCAATGGCAAGGGGCAAGTCGTGGGGGGTGGCAGGCGGAAACGGATCTGATGCTTTCACGGGTGTGGGCCGTCCGGTAGACAATATCCTGGGCAAATTAGCCGAACTTTTGGCATTGAGCAAACCCAGGCACCTGTACCGCCTTTGTTGAGTATTACTTTGCAAAGTAACACTCAATTAGTATGCTAACCCCGGCACGTATACAAACCGGATTGAAGGTTGTCTGGAAAGCACCCAGCCAGGCCATAAATCGCTGACCACTGTCTCGAAGGAGCTACCATGTTCGATTATCTGATTAAGGATGTCACAATTGTCGACGGCACCAATTCCGCACCCTTTACCGGCAACATTGCCATAAAGGACGGCATCATCAGCGCAGTGGGCAACGTTGACGGCAAAGCCAGGGAGGTGGTCAATGCTGATGGGGCCCACGCCACCCCGGGTTGGGTGGATGTGCACACCCATTACGACGGCCAGGTGAGCTGGGACGACAAAATTGACCCTTCTTTCAGTCATGGGGTAACCAGTGTTGTCATGGGCAATTGTGGTGTGGGCTTTGCGCCTTGTCCGCCCGGGGGCGAAAAACGCATGATTGAGCTGATGGAGGGGGTGGAAGACATCCCGGGCACCGCGTTGTACGAGGGTATTGAATGGGGCGCGTGGGAGACTTTCCCGGAATATATCGACTATCTGGGTCGCCGGGAATTCAGCCTGGACGTGGGCACACAAATTCCTCACTCAGCCTTGCGCAACTACGTCATGGGAGAGCGGGCTCTGACCCATGAAGATGCCACCGCCGAGGACCTGGCGGCCATGTGTCAAATTGTGCAGGACGGTCTGCAAGCCGGCGCCCTTGGATTCTCCACCTCGCGCACCGTTGGCCATCGCTCTGTAGCCGGTGAACCCATTCCCGGCACCTTTGCTGAAAAAGATGAACTGTTCGCCATTGCCCACGCCATGAAGGCTGCGGGCAAGGGTGTATTTCAGGCGGTACCCGCCGGTGTGGTGGGTGACTTTGCCGGGCCGGAAAAATGGACCACGGAACAGGAAGTTGAACTGTTTGCGGAAATTGCCCGGGAATCCGGTAGACATTGCACCTTTACCCTGGTGCAAAACAGTAACCGGCCGGATCAGTGGCGCAACTGTTTGGATATTGTCGAGCGCGCAAATCAGAACGGCTTAAACCTGACACCCCAGATTACCACCCGCCCTATCGGCTTTGTGACCAGCTTGCAGTCCTATCACATGTTTCAGCGCCGTGAGACTTATCTGAAGCTGGCTGATCTACCCTTTGCCCAGCGCCTTGCCGAAATGCGCAAACCCGAAGTCCGGGCAGCCATTCTTAGCGACCGGGACATTGCCCCGGACCAGCCTGGTGTGATGGCCAACGTTTACGGCCTGTTGGCCATGTCCGCACCGGCCATGTTCCCTATCGACATGCCCATCAACTACGAACCCGAGGCTGATCAGAACATTGCCGGCCTGGCTGCGGCGGCGGGCCAGCCTGTTCCCGAATTTATGTACGACTTTTTAACCAGCGGTGACGGTAACAAATTTGCCATTCTGCTCGGCGCCAATTTTGCTGACGGCACATTTAAGGTGATGGAAGACATGATCCGGCACCCCAACACAACAATTGGACTTTCTGATGCCGGCGCCCACGTAAATCTCATTTTTGATGCGGTAAACCCAACCTATCAGATCACCCACTGGGTGCGGGACAGGTCCCGCGGGGTTAAAATGCCCATAGAGCTGATGGTCCACAAACAAACCCAGCGTAATGCTGAGCTATTCGGCATGCGGGACCGGGGCACCCTGAGTCCGGGCAAACGGGCAGACCTTAATCTGTTGGACTTAGACCAGTTAGGCTTGGGTGAGCTTAAGGTTCACCATGACCTACCGGCTGGCGGCTCAAGAATTCTGCAAGACGCCCGAGGCTATATCAGCACTTTTGTGAATGGGGTCAAAACCCGGGAAAACGATACCGACACCGGTGCACGCCCGGGCCGGGTGATTCGCGTGTAAACCATCTGGAAAATTCTCCCACCAACACCCAAAAGCGCAACAAACAAAGGTATCTAGTATGTCACAAGCGGCTGTCCGGGAATCGCAAAACCCCCATCTGCAGGGTAACAACAGACCCGTTTACGAAGAGATCACGGCGTCAAACCTGGAGGTGACCGGCAAAATTCCCGAGGATATCAGCGGGAACTTTTTGCGCGTTGGCCCAAACCCATATTATGTCCCGGATGACAGTCGTTATCATATCTTTGATGGTGACGGCATGATTCACGGAGTACACCTGGCAAAGGGTCAGGCCACCTACCGTAATCGTTTTATCGATTCCCAGGGTCTAGGGGAGGAACGCGCCAGGGGCAGTTGGATTTATCCCGGGTTGAACATGATTGGCGATTATATCGCCAGGGGTGAAATGCCCGGCACAAAAAACACCGGCAACACCGCCATGGTTTTCCACAACAATCAGCTTTACGCAATGATGGAAGGCGGTACACCCTACCGGGTGACCTTGCCCGAGCTGGAAACCCTGGGTGAGCACAATTTTGACGGTACCGTAACCCACAACTTCACCGCCCATCCCAAGGTGGACACCAAAACCGGTGAAATGATGACTTTCGGTTATGGCATAACTCCCCCGTTTCTGTCTTATTCCGTGGTGGGAACAGATGGCCGGGCCTCACACAGCACTGAGCTGACCATCCCCAAACCCATCATGATGCACGACTGCGCCATTACCGAAAACTATACAATTTTTCCCGATCTGCCGCTGGTTTTCGATTTCGAAAAAATGCTGGCCGGCGGTGGTTTTGTCAATTGGGATCCGGACAACGGCTGCCGGATCGGCATTGTCCCCCGCCTGGGTGATAACAGCTCAATTAAGTGGTTTGATATCGAAGAGAGTTTTTTGTTCCATGTTGCCAACGCCTGGGAAGAAGGTGATGAAGTGGTTTTCCAGGCCTGTCGTTCAGACCGGGGCGGCATTGTCACCCCGGCAGGCGCAGACGTGCGGGACCAGCTTGGGCAGCTTCACGAATGGCGCTTTAATTTGCAATCCGGTGAGGTGATCTCAAAGCCCCTTGACCGGGAGTTTTACTGCGACTTTCCCCGGATTAACGACAGCCTGGTGGGATATAAAAACCGCTATACCTATGCCGCCAGGTTTCGGGTTGAAGACATGCCGGTATTCGACGGCGAAATGAAGTACGACAACCAGACCGGCACCATTGAAGTGCATCATTTTGGTAAAGACTGTGAATCCGGGGAGGCGGTTTTTGCGCCCAGACAAAACGCCCGGGCGGAAGACGATGGCTATGTGATTTGTTTTGTTTATAACAAGGCCACGGGCACCAGCGAATGCTGCATTCTGGATGCCCGGAAATTTACAGCAGACCCGGTGGCAAGAATCAAGATCCCCCAGCGTGTACCCCACGGATTCCACGCGGCCTGGGTCAGCGATTAGCCGCCATTGACAGCAAAACAGAAGGGCCGTTGTGGGTCCTTCTTTATCCGGACAACCCGCAAGTCAGATAACCCGCAAGGCATGCACCAGAACAACCTCACAAGAACCGTTGCCGGTATCTTCTCTGGATAAGGAACTGCGCCAACGCCAGCCGTCCTCCCCCACCACTTCCACCAGATCACCGTCCAGCACAACATTATCGTTAGCGCGCACCCGCTCGAGCTGACGAGCCACACTTTCACTGCCGGCAATGATATGCATGTTGGCGGATTGGGTTTCGATTTGCCGCTTGGGGATGGGTAAACGTTTGGCAGACCAGAAATACCAGCGGTTTCGCTGGCTGATATCCAGCTGGGCAATCACTTCGGGTTGCGCCATGGCACCCCAACCCAGCGCCAGGTCCAATTTCGACAACTGTGCTTCTCGCCCGCTGGCGTAATTTTTGCGGGACAGTACCCGGGCTTGCAGGGTAAAGGGTTGCAAACTGCGAATCTCATATCCCGCATAGCGCAGGCTGCCGTCACCGTTCGCCACGCTCACCACAGCGGGTGTGGTCAGAAAGTAATACCCCAAGCCCACACCAAGCATCACACACATCCACTTGATCATCCTGCTGTTCTGACCCGCTGTTTTCCTGAACCGGTGCACCAGGGTAGCAGGCTGTGCCAGCACAAGCTGTGAACCACTTTTGATCGTCGCCAATAGGGTAGATTTACAATCCGATACATTTCACTCATAAGGCTCAAAAACATTCCCACCCAAACCACGTATGGTGAAGGGTCACGCGGCTTGAACTGTGAGTAGTTAAGTTATGCGCGCACTAATTTTGACGGCTGTTCTGTTGGGGATGGTTCGTCCGGCAAATGCCTCAGACGGCACCTGGCAGTATCGTGAACTCTACAATCCGGTAGAGGAAACCAGGATTTACATCGCAAGCGTCGAAGCTGCCGCTGCCGAAATTGAATTGCGTTGCTCAGCCAAGAACCGGCGGGCCGAGGCACGCATGCGCTTGCCCGTTGGCAGAAATCACACAGCGGACGTACAACTGCGCTTTGACAACACCAGGCCTCAAACCCTGCACTGGCAACCTTCTATCAGCCGGCTTTCCCTGAGCCTGGCGTGGGCAGACATGGCGTCTTTTTCTCAAGCCCTGAGCGCGTACCATCAAGTACACGTGCGCCTGCCCCATCTGGAATCAGAGGGTGCCTTCAGTATTTCCCTGAAGAAGTCTTCTCAGGCGATTGCCAATCTGGGTGAACATTGCCGGTTCAAATAGTTACGGAATTAGAATCCTAACTCATTCAGCTTGTCTTCAAACTTCAGCATTAGCTGATAGTTGTGCCGGGTGGTGTCGTTCAGGTCCTGGTGAATTCGCGCTGTTTCCAGTTGCCCCCGCACCCACTGATGCTCGGCCCAGTTCCCGCCAGCGGTCTTAACCACTTCCATTTCCGCGGTTCCTGCCCGGACCGCATCACCAATGCTGCCAAAAACATCACCAAAAGACGGCTTTTCTTCCTGACTGCTCGCTGCTTCGATACGTTCGGTCAACCGTGAGCGAAGTTGTTTTGTCTTTTCAAAAACGTAAACAAATTGCGCCACCTGCTTTTCGGTGAGTTTACCGTCGGCGGGCGGCTCATAGGTATCGTTGGCGGCACTGTCGGCTATATCCGCCTGCCGGTCAATACCACCAAATAAACCGCCTTCCGTAGAAGTTGCGGTGGAAGACTCGGATTCCGCGGAGAAGTCGGGTTCGTAAACAAAGCTTGATGCAAACAAGCCACCCAAGGCAAACGTAACAATCAGGTTCACCACAAAGGCAAATAAAATGGACAGGCCAAAATGTTTAGCGCGGGCGTCATCCGGCACGGCAAGGTAACCGGGAATAAAACGGTAAGCCAACACCAGGCTGTAAATACTGGCCGCCAAGCTGAGCAGCCATCCCAACCAGGGCAGCGGCCCAATGACCGTGCCCAGGGCTGCAGGGACAATGGCCAGCCCAACCACCGCGTAGGCAGCGTCGAAGTTGCGGGTGCCGCCAAAAGTGCCGGCCAGATAGTCGAAGATGAAGGCGATAACAAAGGTCCAAGCCAGCACCCAGACGAGACTGAGCACAAAAAAACCGATTGAACCCAGCAAAAAGTTCCCACCGGTAATGGCGGCAACAACGGCCGCCAGGAGATAGGCCACCACATAAACCGGTAGGGTAATCTGCATAAACGTCTGTTGCCAGGATGCCAGAGGCTCGCGATAAGCCGTGGCGGTCCCCGCCGGATCGGTAATTACCCCCTGTACCCACCGGAGCGTTGCCTGCACGTCAATCATATTCGCCTCCCCTGCAAAATTTAATTTGTTGTTATACCCGGATCATAGCAGAAATCCCAAACCGCTAACGTTGGGGTCAGACCCCAGTGTTAGCGGTTTGCGCGAATCTGCTTACGCTGGGGTCTGACCCCAACGTAAGCTAATTAGGGTTGAGAACTTTAATGGGTTGGCGGGCAAATATGTACTGGCGTTCCCGGTCGCTCTGGTAACGAATTTCATAGTCCCCGGGTTCGTTGGGTGCGGTTAACCGGATGCTGGGGCCGGTCCGGGTGTATTTATAATCCCGGTAGGTTCCCGGAGGGGAGCCGCTGGGCACAATGGTGACATAGTCCCGGTCACCATCCGGGCCCTGCCACAACACCTCAAAAACCGCCCCCGCCGCCACTTCCGTTGGCCCCTGGACATGGGCCTCAACCGGCTCAATGGTAATCGGCAAACGCGCAAATACCCCGGGTTCGCGATCACTCTGGTAACGTACTTCGTAGTCTCCGGGCTCCATGGGGGCATGCAGGGGTGCCGGAGATCCGGACCGGGTGTAGCTGTAATTGGTGTATTGTCCAGCGGGTGCATTTGCGGGTACCACCGTGAGGTAATCACGTTCGCCGTTTGGACCCTGCCACTGTACTTCAAAGGGGCTACCAGCCTTCAGCACCGCAGGCGCATCCAGCACAATCTGCGCGGGCACCACTTCAACAGGGCGCCGCGCAAATACGCCAGGCTCGCGGTCACTCTGGTAACGAATTTCGTGAGGGCCGGACTGAATGGAGGCATGCAAGCGCAGGGGTGATCCGGTCCTGGTATAGCGGTAGGACTTATAAGTATTGTCGGCCGCCCGGGCCGGCACAATGGTGATATAGTCCCGCTCGCCATCCGGACCAATCCAGACCACGTCAAAGGGTTGTCCGGCGGGGATGCGGCTGGGTGCATCCAGGGCAATTTCCGCCGGAACCACGCGAATGGCTCTGCGCCCGCTGACGCCGGGTACCCGATCACTCTGGTAACGCAGTTCATAATCTCCTGCCTGGGCTGGTGCATACAGGGTCAGTGGATTACCGTCACGCGTGTAGGCATAACGTTTATAGACGCCATCCTCCGCCTCCGCGGGGACAATGGTGACGTAATCCCGATCCCCCTCCTGCGCAATCCAACCCACGGCAAAGGCAGAACCGGCACTCACTTCTTCCGGCGCCTCAAGCTGGGCTGCACCCAGGGGATCCTTTTCCACCACCGGCTCCACAGCCCTGGCCAGGGCGGCGGCAAGGTCCGCTGCGTTGGTCGCGTTTTCAAAGGTGCCCACGTTGTCAAAACTTTTGATCGCCTGTGCAGTCAGATCAAACCCGATGATGCGCAGATCAACGTCACAGCCTCGTTGCTGAAGGGCTGCCGCGCTGGCCTGAACATCACCGTCGCAGACCTCTTCACCATCGGTGACCAGCACAATCAGACATTTTCCGGCCTCTGCGGGAAAGTCGTTGGCCGCTTGTTGCAGCGAATAAGCTATGGGGGTACTTCCCTTTGCCCGGGTATTGCGGATGGTGGATAACAGCGCCGGTTTGTCCACCCCTTCGAGGGGCACAAACAGCTCGGAATCCCGACATGAGTCCGCTTCCTTTGCACCCTTCCGGGAACCGTAGATACGTAACCCCACATTCAGTTCCGCCTCCGGCAGCCCCGCGACAAAATCACGCAGCACATCCTTGGCGGCGGTGATACGATACCGGCCGTCTGCCAGCTTGTTATACATGGAGCCCGAGGCATCAAGAATGAGCTCTACATAGGTTTCCCCGGCGCGGACGGGCAGCGCTGCCCCCAATGCCAAAAACAGGGCCAAAAACAGGGCCAAAACCGGCGCCAATCTGCCAAACATAGGTTCCCCCTTCTTCATCATCACTTCCGCTCAACCGCGCCCGGACACGGTTGTGCCATGCTGTAGAGGATCACGCACCAGCATGCGGCGCACCCGTGGTGCCTCACCCCTATGCAGGGTCCTGATCCGCTCCCCAACTTTCCAGTCCTCCTGGGTGGTGCGTTCATGAAAGCGAATATAGTCCGCCCAGGTCGGCAACTCAAAGCGTTCGATCCATTGATCCACATATTCCAGATCGTGCAGCAAGGTCCACTGCCGGGCACCGTCCCGCCGGCGAATGCGCCCACGTTCATACATGAGGAACATAAACTCACCCACATCCGCCTCGTCAATCATATACTCCACCACAATGGAAACCGGGCCGCTCCTGGGCACAATATCCACTCCAGCCGGGGCTTGCCATCTGTTCAGGGGCTCCAGATCCGGCTCGGTGCGTTTGGACAGGGGCCAGCGCAACCCAAATACAAGCCCAATCAGTATAGCCCCGGTAGCCAGGTGAAAGGCGTGGGGTATGGAATAAGCCTCCACCAGACTGCCCCAAACCCAACTCCCCATGGCCATGCCGCCAAAGGTAAACATCTGATAAAAGGACAACGCCCGGCCTACCACCCAGCGGGGTGTGGAGAGCTGTACGTTGGTGTTAAACAAGGCCAGGGCCAACACCCAACAACAACCGCTGAGGGCAACCGCCGCCATGGTCAGCATCAACCAGGGGCTGAAGCTGATGACCAGCACGCTCACGGCGGAGCCCAAAAAGGCGAGCCGTACCATGTTTTCGCTGCTGACACTTTCCGAAATTCTGGCTGAAGTCAGGCCGCTGATCACCGCGCCAAAGCCAAAAGCGCCTAACAAAAAGCCGAACGTTAATGAATCTCCCGCCAGTAAGTCCCGGGCAATCAGAGGCAACAGGGCCAGAACAATGACCGAGGTCAGGCCAAAGATAAAACCCCGCGCATAAATCCGCATCAGGTGGGGAGACATGGATACATAGCGCACTCCGGCGCTGATGGCGGAACGCAGCGGCTCACGCCGCCGGCGGGGTTGTGGTGCCGGCCCGGACCAGGACCAGACCGAGAAGATAATGCCCAGGTAGCTCACCGCATTGACCAGGAAGGCTACGGTAACTCCGGCGGTAGCCACAATGCTGCCCCCCACTGCCGGGGCCACGCTGCGGGTCACATTAAAGCCCACCCCGTTCAGCAAAACCGCCGCGGGGAGTTGGTTTTTGCCGACAAAATCCCGCACGCTGGCCTGCCAGGCGGGATTGTTGAAGGCAACCCCACAGCCGATAAGGAAAGTAAAAACCAACAGGAGCCACTCACTCAGCCAGCCGTTGTAGGCAAATACGGTTAACGCCGTGGACACCAGGAACATAAAGGTCAGGGCCAGCAACATCACCCGACGGCGGTCAAAACTATCCGCCACCGCCCCGGCGACCAGGGAAAAGGCCATAATGGGGAGTGATGTTGATGCCTGAACCAGGGCAACCAGGGTGTCGGAACCGCTGATCTGGGTCATCAACCAGGCAGCCCCCACCGCCTGCACCAAGCCACCGAAGTTAGAAAAAATGTTGCCTACCCACACTCTTCTGAACACAGGCACGTTCAGGGGTTTAAAGGGTCCTGCGAATCTGCCTTTGTTGGTGGCCCGATCAGCGGTCAAATCGGGAACCTGGGGTTCGAACTGGCAAGGCGTGCTGTGGGTTTCAATTCAGGTGCTGCGGGCGACGTTCATCTCAGATCGAAGTCTATCCCGGATCAGGACCAGGCTGTACCCCCCGCCGGTTTCATCCGGTCCTGCGCACCACCAACCACCCCTGGTTCACCCGTAAACCGGGGCAGAGAGGAGTTTATCCTTCGTCGGCACAGAGGTTTATTTAGTAGTGTCCATAATAGGGGTATAATTTTCTCATGAAGACGCGAACCCGACTTTCCCCCGAAGCCAGGCGTAGACAACTCCTGGACGTGGCCAAAGAAATCATATTGGCGGACGGTTTACAGGCCTTCAGCATGGAGGCCCTGGCCCGGCAAGCCAATGTCTCAAGCCCCTTGGTATACAACTATTTCCAAAGCCGCAAGAACACCCTGCAGTGTTTGCTGGTGGAGGAGTACAACGCTTATACGGCCAGATTGACCAAGGCTGCAGCGGCCGCCGACTCTTTCGAAGACATGGTGCTGGTTTTTATTCAAAGCAACTTTGACCACTTTGCCCCAGGCAACATTATGCCCATTCTCGACAGCCAACCGGAGATTGTGGAAGCCATCAAACAAAGCAGCCGGGAACATGGCAAACAAATTGCCCGCTTGCTGGTGCGCAGCACCGCCACCACCTACCAGCTCACAAAGGCAGACGCTGCTCTGGTGGTCAGCATCTCCTCCGGCGCATCCATCGCCGCCGCCCGGCATGCCGCCAACCAGGGTGTTGATCGGGATAAAGCGGTGAACACCGCCCTGCGCTACATACTGGCCGGCCTGGCCTGTATTGGCCAACGCAAATAAACGCGGATAGCAGGGCTCAGGCCGCCTGGACGGGGATGGTATTTGCGGTGCGTTCAACCACGTTGTTTTTACCCAGGTACACCAGCTTGGGTAAAAAATCATCCGCCTGATCTTCCCTGATACTGCCGTAGGCGGCAATAATCACGCGGTCCCCAACCTGTACCCGGCGCGCAGCGGCACCATTCATGGATATGATGCCGGAACCCGCTTCAGCCTGGATCACATAGGTGGAAAACCGCTCGCCGTTGTCCACATTATAGATATCAATTTTTTCGAACTCCCGCAGACCTGCCAGTTTAATCAGATCCGCCGCGATGGCGCAGGAACCGTCGTACCACAGTTCAGCGTGGGTTACAGTTGCCATATGCAACTTCCCTTTGAGCATGGTGATGTTCACGGCGATACCTCCTGATGATGACAACGGGTCGCGGCTGGGCATTATGCCAGAACCAAATGTGTTGAAAAGTTCTAGTCTTTATAAAATTATTACCCCAAAACCACCCTCAGCCGGCCCCGGATTTAGCCGCCAGCGCCAAATTCCTCCAGCACCCGGTTAAATTTTTCCTGGGCCGCGGCCTGCAGTTTCGGCAAGTGGTAGGTTGGGAACAGGTCTTCCGACGGCGCATACTCACGCAACATCAGCTTGGCCAGATTCTCTTTGTGCGATTCCGTCGAACCATCCATAACCCCCATAAAGGGGGCGGACATCCACATATCTCCAAGCTGGGTTTCATTGGACATGCCCAACGATCCATGTAAGTGAATAGTGCGGTAAATGATGTCGTGATTGACCTTGGCCGCGGTGATCTTCACCGCCGCAATCTCCTTGCGAATCTCCCGGGTATAGGCTCCGGTAGTATCGATCAGCCAGGCGGTGTACAGAACGTGTAAACGAAACTGCTTAAGCTGAATATAAGAATCCGCCAGGTCGGCCTGGACCATCTGCTTGTCCGCCAGACGTTCACCCTTGGAGCGGCGGCTCAGCGCCCGCTCACAGGCCATGTCCAGCGCCTTGGTGCATACCCCAACCGCACGCATGGCGTGGTGGATGCGTCCGCCGCTCAAGCGGGTCTGGGAACCCACAAAACCGCCCCCTTCTTTACCCAGCAGCGCATCTGATGCCAATCTAACATCAGTAAATCGAATGTATCCGTGGCCACCCCGCCGAACCTGGGTATTGTCATCGGTCATAGAGGTATTAGATGTGCCAAAAGTGTGGATATTGCGAACTATTTCCACCCCCGGGTGATTGGTCTCCACAATAAACATGGAGGCCCGCTCCAACAGCGGTTTATCCGGCGCGGTAATCGCCATGACAATCAAAAAGTCCGCCGCCACGGCATTGGAAACAAACCACTTTTCGCCGTTCAACACCCATTCATCACCCTCGCGAACCGCATTGCAGCGAAATTCTCCGGGTTCTCCCGCATGGGGTTCGGTCATGGCATAAGCTGAGCGCAGTTCTCCGGCCATGCTCGGTTTCAGATATTTTTCCTTTTGCGCTTCGGTACCATTATGGGCCAACAGTTCCATATTGCCGGTGTCCGGCGCGGCACAGCCGAAAACCGTGGGCCCCATGCGGGTGCGCCCCAATATTTCGTTCAGCAAACACAATTTGACCTGACCCAGACCCGGGCCGCCCAGTTCCGGGCCCAGATGAAAACCCCACAGCCCCTGTTCCTGCACCCGGGTTTGCAGAGACTTGATATAGCCACGCAGGGCACGCGACCCGGCACGATCCAGCGGCTGGCCGTTTGCATCGGTACCCATGCGGACAAATACGTCCAGGGGCTCAACTTCCTGCCGGACAAATTCTTCTACCCAGTCAATCTGTTGCTGAAACTCCGCGTCTACCGAAAAGTCTATGGCCATATGACATCTCCCCTGTTTGGTATGGTTGAAAAACACCACATACTATGCGCTACAGCGATCAGGCGCCACCACGCCTCCCATTGATCGCCCAAATTCAACATAACCCTTCCAAACAATCCGCTACGCAAACACGAATATACAGACATTTAGGTAATTCACCGGGTTACCCCTCAAATCTAACAAATTCGTTGTAGAAATAAGGCTCTTCGTTAGGTTTTCGTTGCATTCTCGTGAATACAGGAAGGGTCAATTGGTATTAGATGTATTCATGGAAGGCGTTACAACAATATTGTTTTTAAACACAAAAAACCTCATCTGTTTGCTGAGCGGTTAGCCGGCGCACAATAGATTTCCAACCGGGCAGCACTCTCCATCCAAAACTATCCGAATTTAAAACTATCCAAAAGTGAATATGCACAAACGCGCAATAAGCAAACTTGTCATGATGATGGTGACCGTCTTTGTTACCAGCATGCTCAGCGCTTGTGCGGCAAAACATCCGGAAAACTCCGGGCTTGAGCCCCAGGATCAGCAGACCCCCAGCGCCACCCCGCTGGCCTTTGCCTCCGCCACGGACGAACAGGAGCGGTACCGCCTGCAACAAGACCACCCCAACATCGTCTGCACCGCAAGCACCATGCAAACGGGATCACTGCGGCGCAACGTTGTGGCCTATCTGAACAGTTGCGGGTACCGGTTGGGGACCTGGCATCCCGGTGATGAACGCAACTTGGTGGACTGGCATATTCCCGTTGCCTACCCGTTACCCACAAAAACCCTGGTGGAATTTTTGACCTTCCTGCGCAGCACCTACGGGCTGGACGGCTGGCTGCGGCCAACGGACAAAACCGTGGACATTGTGGAAGTTGAGTTTCCAGAGTCACCTTATGACTAGTTGCAAGATGAATAGTTGCAAGAACAGTAAAAGTTGCATGAGCAGTTACCGCAAGCTCCGGCACTTATGCCTGGCCGCCCAGGTGTTGCTGTTGGCCGCTTGTACCGGTAGTGCGGCAAATAACCCGGTCCGGGACGACATCCGCGAAGACAAGTGGCGGGAACGCAGCGTGGCGCAACGCGCCCAGGACCACATTGCCAAACAGGCTAATCTAAAGCCACCCCAGGTCGCGCGCCCGCAAAAACAGATTGTCCCCCGCTCGGCACCCTGGTTGATTGACCCCATTAAGGTGAACTACCGCAACCTGCCCGCCGCCATTGCGATCGAACAACTTGCCCAGCTACGGCCGATAAAACTCACCTTTACCCCCCGGGAAGTGGTTAAGGTTTCGCCACCCATCGGCGCGGTGACCATTGCGGATCACCTGAACGCCATCTGCCAGCAAGCCAACTGGTCTTATCAGGTGCACAACGGCGTGGTGCTGATTTACGATATCGAAACCGCTACCTTCCCCCTGTCCATTCAACCGGGCAACACGTCCGCCAGCGTCAGGCTGCGGGGTTTGTCCAGCCGCCGCTTCAACGGCAACGGAGGGAATACGGACGTTTCCAACAACCAGGTCAGCGTGGCTTTCGACCCCTATATTCAAGAGGTGACAACCCTGTTGAATACGTTGTTAGGCACCCAAACCGCCGGCAATACCACCGCTCAGCATGACATCAGCAATACCGGTGTGGACCCCCGCACCAGCTTCAGCGTGTTGCCGTCCGCCAACTCCGTTGTGGTTACCGCCAAACCCCAGCAGATGCGTTTGGTGGAAAGTGCCCTGGCTCAATATAACGCCACCGCCTCGCGGTCGGTGCTGCTGAGAATTGTCATTTTTGAGGTTGAGGTGGAAGACGGCAGCGACCGCAGCTTAAATGTAGACGCGATCCGTACCGCAGCCATTACCTCGGGTGCGCTGGTCAATCCGGAACCTGCCGGGGAAATTGGCACCAGCCTGACATTTTCCTTTAACGAAGGTAACCGCTTCGACGGCAGCGAAGTGGTCCTCAATTGGCTGCAATCCCAGGGACAAACCCGCATTGCCTTTGACGATGCGGTGGAAGTACGCAACAACGCAGTGGGCACCGTCGACGCCACCCGCAACCGGCAGTACGTCCGGCAGATTTACAATCTATCCGAAGCTTTTGGCGGCTCCACCCTCAACCGGTCAAATATCGAATTTGATGAACTGCGCACGGGTTGGTCCATCAACGTACAGCCCACCATTCGCAACCGTCAGATCACCGTGCGCCTGGGGGTTTCAAGGTCTACCTTCGTGGACGAGGAACCCTATTCTTTTGATGACGGCCGTGTGGAGGGGACAAATTTTGTCACCGACGATTACAACCGCATGATGGCGGTATCCCTTCAGGATGGTCAAACCAAACTCATCACCTCCTTAAGCAGTTCCGAAGACCGCCATCGCCGGGATCGCACCCCCTGGCTGCCCTGGCTGGGTGATGGTAACTACAAATCCAGTCAGCACCGGGAAACCGTCATGCTGCTCACCGCCCATGTCCTGTAACCATGAAAATATTTGAAGACAGCCACAACGGCGAAGCCATACGCATTATCTGTGATGCGCCTCAGCTCCCCCTGCCGAAAACCATAAGCCGATGGCGCACGGCCCGGGAACTGCTGGCTCTGACCCGGCGTCATGATGCCCGCTACTTGCAGGTATTCGAAGACGCTTACGAACAAGTCTGGTTTGCCTCGGACGAACCCGGTTATGCCCTGTCCATTGCCATCGACCGCTGGACCACCAGCCAGGCGGAGCTTGCGGACGAAGACTTTCATGTGGTTATCCCCTTTGACAATCTGGTGTACTGGGCCAAGGTTGAACAGGGGCAGGTGATGTTCGAGACCGTGGGTACCCCGCATAAGATACTTGATCTGGCGCGTCCAAAGCTCGATAACGGCGAACGTATTCTGGGTTTTAAGGGTGGCCTGGCCACCCCGCTGATCGAGCAGATCATTCCCCTGCAAGCCTGTCCCTTTGGCCAGACGGACTTTGCCTACCAACACATTTACCGTACCTTTGCCAAACAACGCTTGCTGCATCCGGCGCTTGCCGGCTGGGCCGCCGCCATTGTCCTTATTCCCCTGTTAACGGTGCTGTTGTGGCCTAAACCCGAGGCTCCGCCCGCTCCGGCACAACTGCCTCCACCCGTACCCAAATATCTGGCGGAATACCAGGCATCCCGGCAGATCAGCGGCTTTTTGGATGCCCTGTTCTCCAATACCACATTGATTCTCCACCGCAATGGACTGAAAACACTCAACTACAATGCCACCACCAACGGGCTGACCTACCACGGGGGATATGCCAGCCAATTCCCCGCCTCCGTGGTGGCCCAGGATGGGCAAAACGCCAGCGTCACCCTGCAGACAAATACCTGGACGGTTAAAACGGATCTTCATGTTGAACAGGACCGGCGTGCCCCGGACCGCAGCTTTTATGCCGTGCTGGCACACATGATGCAGCTCAGCGAATTGCCGGACGTCAGTATCTCCATCAAAAATTTTGGCAACGGGGGTGATCTGGTCACCGCGGATATCAACCTGACCAGCCACAATCCGGGCAGAGAAACCTTTATCCGCCTGGCCAGACATATGCAGGGCTACCCGGTGCGCACCACCCGGGCAAACTGCACCTTTGCCGCTGAGACCATACAGTCATGCCACATTAGTTTAGTCGCCAAGGGTATTAAGACATGAGCCTCATGAATCTTGGCCCGCAACCGGTCCACAACGGGAGCACCACACCATGAAAACAAGTCTGTTTCTGGCCGCTTGCATTTGCCTGCTGGTTAACCCTCTTGTTAACCCTCTTGTTAACGGAGTGTGGGCCGCGGAGCTGCCGCCGTTAGATCCGCCGGAGCTAACTCAACTGGAACAATCCCGGGCCAAACTCAAAGACCGTCAGCGCTCCTTTACCACCCTTATCCAAGTTGCTGAGCAGCTCAAAACCCTGTCTACCTACGACCCGGCCTTAATGTCGTTGCTGGACGGCGAACTGGATGCCGCACACATCAAAAGTGTGGTGGCCGCCATGGCCGGGCCTAAGCAAAAGCCCGCGCCCAGACCCGCACCCAAACCTGACAAACCGCCGGCTTTGGCTGCTATTGCCCCCCAGGCCAGCCATCTGCTATACGCCCAGGCTCAGGATACGGCACATCAACTGATGGCCAAGGCGGTGGTGCAGCCGGGCAAAACCGCCCACACCATTAAACAGGGAGAATCCGTGGTGGCCGGCGGGCATACCTGGAATTTAACCCAGGTTGTCGAACACCCCAGCCACCGGGACCGGCTGCTGGTCACCTTTCAGGTGAACAACCAGCCGCTGGTGATCACCTATCCCCAGCTTTAATACTGAACCTGTTAATCCATGCCTAACCCAAGCCTTGCGGCCAGCCAGCCCACCCGGAACAAAGCCATTGTTGAGTTTTTGCAACTCAACAAAGAGCGTCTGAGCGCCCTGGTGGCCGACAACGGCACAATCTACGCCGTTCGGGAAAAGCAGAACCGCCGCATAGAACGCGCCCTGGTGGACCTGGTCAGTGCTGAACTGGGTCAAGCCCAAATTGCTTACATCAGCCCCATTGAATTCGCTAACTGGCATCAATCACCCAGGGACACGGACCAGACCGGAACTCAGCCTGTCCAGGATACCAACCAACTGTTGCGGCATATTCTGGAGCAAGCCATTGAGGCCAACGCCAGTGATATCTACCTGGATATTCACAAGGACATCAGCCACCTGTCCCTGCGCTGCTACGGCTTTAAAAGACCCTACAATACCCTCAGCCGGGAAGAGGGCCTGCGGCTGGCCACCAGCATTTTCTCCATGGGTAAAAGCACGGATTTCCAACCCGGTAGACCCTGCGACTGCGCCTTCGACTTTGCCGCCGGCGACAAAAACTACCGGGTGCGGGGTAACAGCGTCAAAGACACCCGGGGCAATAGTCTCACCTGCCGTATTCGGGACCCGAACTTTGTTCTGCCCCTGGACGCCTGTGGCTACTCCCCCACCCAGATTCAGCATATCGAACGCATGTGTAAGTCGCCCGGCGGCCTGATTGTGTTAAGCGGCGAAACCAATTCAGGTAAGTCGACGACCCTGGGCAGTCTGATGATGGCGGAACCGCGTACAAAAAAAATTATCGAAGTGGCGGATCCCGTGGAGATCGAATTTGATCACTGCACCCATATTGAAATTAACAAGTATGGCGAACAACCCGAAGAAGAGTTGCGCAATATTCTGGGGGCTGTGGTCCGGCAAAATCCCGATGTTCTGGTGCTGGGTGAAATTCGCGACCATATGTCCGCGGCGGCAGCCACGGACATGGCCATTCAAGGCAAACGGGTTTATTCCACCCTGCATACCCAGAGTTGTATTTCCGTATTTCCCAGGCTGGTTAATTTAGGGGTGCCCCGGGATATTCTGGTGCATCCATCCTTTATTGCCGGCTGTGTTAATCAGAATCTGGTCCCCCTCACCTGTCCCAGATGTGCCCGCTTGGATTGCGACGACCCCTATCAGGCGGATCACGTGACCTCGCTGTTTGGCAGCGCCCCCCTGCGCTTTGTTAACCCGGAAGGCTGTGCCCACTGTAAACACGGGGTGGTTGGCCAAACCCTGGTGGCTGAGGTTTTTCCCATGGTATTGGACCGTACCGGGCAATCTCATCGCTTTATCGACAACAACAACTTTAAGGGCCTGGAAGCCCATATGCAGCAGTCTTTTGGTGTGGTGACCAAACATCACCACGCGGCCGGCAAGGTGATGACCGGGCTTATCGACCCGTTGCTGACCGAAGCCATTATCGGCGAATTCATGGAGGGTGATGTGCAACACCCCCTGTCACACACCAAACCCAAAACTGCCGCGTTGAGGCCGTGACATGATCCCGGAAGTGCTTATCCGCTGGTGGAATACCACACTGCGTTTTGACGCGGCTAAACGTTCTGTTTTCTACCGAATCCTGGCGGCACAGATACGCGGTGGTCTTTCTGTTCATCAGGCTTTCGAAAATCTTAACGCCAACCTGGCCACCTATCCGGAAGCCCGGATTATCGCGCGCCAGGTTCTGCGTTCGGTACGCAACGGCGAAGGGGTGGCCCAGGGTGCGGATACCTCCCGCTTGTTACCCCGCTTTGATGTGGGTCTGATGAAGATGGCGGAAAAAAACGACAGTTGGCAGGTGGCCTTTACCGTTCTGGGTGAGGATGCCGCGTCTCCCGCCACCCTGTTTAACAAAGTCATCAAACCCAATACCTACTACCTGCTGGTGGTCACCGCCCTGCTGGTCCTGTACTACGTGATGCAGGACTTTTTTGTGGACATGGCCGGCAACCGCCAGGCTGTGGAGGGGATTGCCGCTTATCAACTCAGCTTATTCTTAAACAATTGGATTGGCCTGATTTTGTTGAGCCTGACCCTGTACCTGGGCCTGGTCCTGTGGGGGCGAACCCGGTGGTCGGGCCCGGCACGCCGGTTGCTGACCTTGTTTGATACCGACTACCGGCAACACGTGGCCCTGCGCTTTACCCGCCTGGCCCAGGCCATGTATCAACAGGGGGCCAGCCACGTTGAGGTACTGGACCAGGCCCGAGAGATATTCTCCAACGAACCCTATGTTCGGCGTCTGTTGAGAAACACCCATACCGCCCATACCCGTACCGGCATGGCGATTGAGGCTGCCCTTGCCGACCGTCTGCTCAGCCGCGCCCATGCCGGGATCTTACAGAATATGGCCCCGGAGGGGCGTATCGAAACCTATGCCGGCGCATACGCGGCACTTACCGAACTGCTGCAGGTGTTGATCGCAAGCCGCTATCAAAATCTGTTAGTTGTCACACGAAGTCTTACGCTTTCCGGCTTTGTACTTCTATTTTTAATCTTTGCAGGGGGCATTTTTGCAGTGTTCACCAGCACAATTTCTCAATTTTAGTTAGGAGCATATTCCATGTATAAAATTAAACGTAAAATTATTTCCGGCTTAACCATTTTCGAATTGTTGATTTATCTGACGGTGCTGGCCATTGGGGCAGTGTTCATCTCTCTCGAAGCGGAAAACGTTCGTTCGGGAACCAACGTAGAGCGGGCATATATCCAGATAAACAAAGTAATTAATGCCGCGCTGGTTTATCGGGACATTAACAATAGCGTGTTTACGAATATCTCAATTGCCGCACTTCTTGCCAACGGATATAACATTGAGCCCATCCTTTTTGACGACAACGGTAACATTTACGGGTTGGATGTGACTGTTGCCGTGGATAGCAGCGTAACCACTTTAGCAAACCTTTCTTATGAACTGCCTCATCAGGAAGATTGCGAACAACTCGCAGACCGTCTTTTGTTAGATAACGGCGTTTCCGGTGTGGGGTGTTCCTTTCCGAACAATGGTGTCGCAGGGCAAAACCCCTCCTTACTCAGCGTTGTTATTGGCCACGATATGGCGCAAAAAGCAGCTACGCCGTAAGTCATGAGTCTGTGTGAACTACTGGTTACGGGTACCCTGGCGGGAATACTGACGGTATTTCTGGCAGAGCATACCCGTAGCTGGCAAGCACACACCACCATGGCCGACCACCTACGCTCAGCACAGGTGCTGGCGGCAAACTATCGACAATTTGAGTGTGACAGTTTACCCGCCGGCCCGGTGTCCATTGCGGATGTGGCCGCTGAGCTGGGCAGTTCAACGGTATTGGCGGAAATCAGCCGATGGCAGGTCAGTTATACCCCCCAGGCCACCACACTGATATTTACCTCTCCGGACCCCAAGGCACGCAACGCTCTTAAGGCCCTTGGGGGTATTCAGGATGAGTTGAACGCTGAACAGGTGAACGTGGGTTTAAAAACACCCCGGCACAAAAAGTTTCAACTGGCGCGCTGGACCAAGGCCGTTGAGCGGGGGCGGGTCAATGTGTGCGAACAGGTCTCAACATGAGCTTGCAGGCCTACCATCATCGCGGGGTAACGCTGATAGAAACCGTTATCTGGCTGGGTTTTATTGCGGTGATGGCCCTGTACTTTGCCGATTTCAGAAGTGGTTTACGGTTTGACGGCATTGTGCAAAAAACCGCGGACGGCATTATCCATATTGACGAAGCCGTGTACGCACACTACCTGGATACCGGCACCTGGCCAGCGGACATTACCGAACTCGAAGCCTATATTCCCAACCTGCCCAATATTGACGATACCAACAAAACCGCCGGGGCAAACGGTGTTGGCCTACCCTACGCCATCGAATATACCGATCCGCTGGGGCTGGAAGTTAAAACCACCATGCTGACCCTGCAACAGGCATTGGCGGTGGCCGCCCAATTTCCAAACTCAGGTGTTCACGATGCAGACACCTTTGAGGTGGTGGTGGGGTTTCCCCTGGCCGGGTTAACTGGTCAGTTGAGCGGCAGCGGTTCTATCATCAGTATACTGGATGGACTAGTGCTCTTCGGTACGGACAGTTTTGATACCCAGGCCGAGTGTGAAGCGGCGGGTCATGCCTGGGTGATTGTCCTGGACCGCGGACCAGGTAACCCCGACGATATTATTTTTTGTATCTCAAACAGCTGACGCTCTGTAAAAAAAACAGATCGCTAGCCCGGCAGCCGGTCCACACAGCGGACCGCTTCCGCCTGGTAGGCCTTACCCCGCTCGTTGACCAGGTCCAGCACGTTTAACGACGTAGGCACATAACCAAAACCAATTTTCTTTTCCGGATGCCACTGGAAAATAGAACCCCCCAGCCCCATCCAGCCGTAAAAGCCTTCTCTGCCGTTGTTCAAAGCGGCGGCAAAACTGCTTGAGTCTTCCACCGGTGCAAAGGTGGCTACCCCGCCCTGGGTAAAGGTGGTATCCAGGGACAACATGCTGCGCTGCTCAGGATGGGCGTGCAGGGCTTCATGTCCCGCCGGGGTGAGCAGCTCAAAACGCCCCAGCGTACCACCGTTGGCCAGAACCGCTGCCAGTTTTGCCAACCCCCGGGCAGAACATTTGGAGCCTGCTGACGGGGTTTCCCCCAGGGCCATTATCGGGGAATTGACAATGGTGACGTTTTGCATGCCGTTAACCGCCGGCGGCGCATCCCGGGTGGTGCGATTTTTAAATCCCCGGCTCAAACGGGCCAGTTTGACCAGAGTCTGCCATAGATTGAGTTCCATTTTTCGCCCAAGGCGCTTGGGGATAAGGCCCTGACGGAACTGATAGCCAAAGCCAAGCATCTCAACCGGATTAATCCTGCTGATCTGTTCCTGGGTCAGGTCAATGTAAACATCTGCGTTAAGGGGGCCGGCAATTTCCTCGCGCATGAACTCGCCCATCGTGCGCCCATCCGGGTCTGCCCGGCGAAACACTTCGTTAGCAATCCAGCCCCGGGTCACAGCGTGATATTCGCGCTGACTGTTCTCCCCGCTTCGAAACCTTGGGGTTTGTGCTTCGATGACCTTGCCCACAGCATTGTTTTTAAGCTGTTTTGGATGCAGGTCACCGGGCTCCAGGGTGGTATCAAAGGCAGCCAGACCCGCCTCGTGGCGCATCAAGTCCGCTACGGTGGTATTCGCCTTACCCTGGGCGGCGTACTCGGGCCAATACTCAGTAATAGCTGCGTTGTAATCCAGTAACCCTCTATCGGCCAATACCGCCAGGGCAATGGCCTCAAAACTTTTGCCGCTGCTGAATACATTAATCAAAGAATCTGGAGAGAAAGCCGGATCGTCATCGGTGGAGGCCCACAAATCCACCACCTGTTGTTCACCAACAAAGATGCAAAGCTGCGTATTACGCTCCGCCAGGTGGTGCATGTTGTGTTCGTATAGTTGTTTTACGGATTCAAAACCCGGTGCCACGGTGCCGTGGATTTGTACTGATTTATTCATCCTGGCAGCATACCACAGCAAAAATCACCTTCACCAGAGGCCCTAATTCGCTAACGTTGGGGTCAGACCCCAGCGTTAGCGGTTTTTGACCACCGCCACACACTCAATTTCCACGCGCGCACCCAGGGCCAGGCCGCTGGCGCCCAGAGCGCTGCGGGCGGGCATCTGTTTAAAGTAGGTGCGGTAGACGCTGTTCATCGCTTCCCATTCAGCCATATCCGCAAGAAAAACCGTACATTTGACAACCCGATCCATGGCTGAGCCAAAACGTTCCACCATGGCCTTGATATTCTCCATGGTTTGGCGGGTTTCCGCCTGGATTCCGCCGGCCACCAGCGTCGACTCGCCCGGAAGGTTACCCACCGTACCCGACAAGTACAGGACATCTCCCACCTGTACCGCTGAAGAAAAAGGCAAACTGGCTTCAAATACCCCGGGCATATTGTGGTAGGTAATTTCCGTTTCCGCTTGCAGGGCCAAAACCGGACAAATAAACAACATGAGGACAACATTTCTTTTTAGCGTGGTGCTTAACATAGGTTAACTCCAATCAGGCATGAATAACTTTCGACAGCTTGCAGCCGGTCAGCCAACCACCGGAGGATTTGCATCTTGCCAAACCACATGATGATACAAAGGACATCCAAGCTGTAGTAACGTACTCCAATGATAATGGTTTAAAGAGGGGAACCCTTATGAGTATCATCAATCAATTTCGCCTGGACGGCCAAACCGCCGTGGTGACCGGTGGCGGGAGAGGCATCGGCGAAGGTATAGCTCTGGGTCTGGCGGAAGCCGGGGCAGATGTTGTTGTGGCGGCCCGCCGTAGCCACGAAATAGAAGCGGTGGCGGACAAAGTGCGCGCTCTGGGCAGAAAGGCCCTTGCCGTGACCACCGATATGATGGACATTGAACAAGTGCAAGCCCTGGCCCAGCAAACGGTTAAGGATATGGGTGGGCTGACTTGCTGGGTAAGTAATGCCGGCGGTGCTGACGACCGGGTACCCCGGACATTTCTGGAGATGCCCGAGCGGCAGTGGGATTTTCAGCTGAATTTAAATCTCAAGGCGGTATGGACCGGGGCTCAGGCCGCCGGTAACCATATGAAAGACCACGGCGGCGGCACCATTATTAACATTTCATCCCAGGCAGCCAACCGCGCCTCACCTCACAACGGACCTTACGCCGTGGCCAAGAGTGGCGTAAATAATCTCACCCAGACTCTGGCGGTTGAGATGGCACCCTTCGGCATTCGGGTCAACTCGGTTTCACCCGGGCCCATCCCCACAGAGGTTTTTCTGGAGTTTACCAATATGACCGAAGCCGACATCCCCAAAATGGGTAAACAATTTGGCGTACCCCTTGGGCGTGTGGGCACACCGGAAGATATTGCCCCGGCGGTGGTCTACCTGGCATCCCCCGCTTCGGCGTGGATGACCGGCCAGGACATCAAGATCAATGGTGGCCTGTAAACTTCAGCCACTGGGGAATTGCCATGGCAAAAATTGCCGACAGCATCAGGCTGGACGCGGCTGAATTAGACGAACTGTTGCGTACCGAAACCCGCCTGCGTATTGCAACCCTGGGTCCCGGCAGTGGGATCAATCTGACCCCTATGACCTTTGGTTGGGCCCGGGGCAAGGTGTATATTTTTGGCCGGGGTCAAAAGGTGGCCAACCTGCGGCGTAACTCAACCGCTACCGTCCTGGTGGATACCGGTGAACAATGGCGGAGCCTGAGGGGGGTGATGTTGCGCGGCGCGGCAACGGTTCTTGAGGACAGCCGGGCAGAGGCTGATGATCCACACCTTGACGAGGCCAGGCTAAATCTGGGCGAAAAGCACAATCTCCGAAAAAATGGTGTGCTGCTACCCTACACCGCAACCGCCTCCGGCAAGAGCCGCCGCTGGATTGTCTTTACGCCTGAGCAGATTGTGAGCTGGGACAACGCAAAACTGCCTTAGCCCGCGGGTGTCTACCGGAATGCGTTACGGACTTTCGTCCAACCCGTGCGGCCCATCACCATCCTTATAAACTTTGCCCCGGGCCATAACGGTTACCACCACAACCCTTACCTTAATCCCAAACTCAGCCGCCAGCCCCAGGCATTCAGCAAAGGTCCAGGTATCTTGTTGATCGATGCGTTCTTCCAGGGACACAGACAACCTATCTTGAGCCAATGAGTTTTGTGCTATTTTACGAAACTGAAGAACTCACTTCAGCCAACGAATATGAAAGACTTTGCGGGAAAAATTGCGGTGATCACCGGCGGCGGCACCGGCATGGGCCGAGCACTGGCACAGCAGTTGGTGGCCCAGGGCTGTGATGTCGCCATGTGTGATGTTTCGTCGGACCATATGCAGGCATCTGCTGAAGTGTGCAGGGAGCACGCACCCCAGGGCATTCGCGTGACCACCTTCCAGTGTGATGTGTCTGACGCCCAACAGATGGACGCTTTTGCAGCCCATGTGCGAGACGTATTCGACGTGCCGCACATTAATCTGCTATTTAACAATGCGGGCATTGCCGGAGCCGGCAGCTTTGTGGCCGACGATCGCGCCTTGTGGGAGCGAACCTTTAATGTCTGCTGGTACGGGGTTTACCACGGCTGCCGTGCCTTTATGCCGACGCTGTTGAAGAGTGACGAGGGCCACATCATTAACACCAGCAGCATCAACGGTTTTTGGGCCAGCAGCGGCCCAGCTTCGGCACATACGTCGTACAGCGCCGCTAAATTTGCGGTAAAAGGGTTTACCGAAGCCCTGATCACCGACTTGAGAATTAATGCTCCGCACATCAAAGCTTCTGTGGTAATGCCGGGACACGTGGGTACCTCTATCCTGCTCAACTCTCAGCAGGCTGTGTTGGCAGCGGGACACAACGATGGCGGATATACGTTATTAAAAATGATGGGCATGAACCCGTCCAGCATGTCCCCGGCAGAAGTTTCAGCCGCCATGCAGAACCTGGGTGAGGCCTTCCGGGACAATGCCCCTACCACCGCCCAAGCTGCCGCCACAATGATCTTGGACGGTGTTAAAGCGGAGCGATGGAGGATTCTTGTTGGTCAGGACGCACAATCTCTTGACGAACTGGTACGCAAAGATCCGGAAAACGCCTACGAGGTTGGCTTTATGGAAAGACGGTCAAGCGCCCCGGAGCCCTAGCCCATGTACCGCACCAGGGCCGCTTTAACCACATCCGGATCCGAACGTCTCTGGTAATTTTCGGACTGATCCAGCCAGACAATCTTGCCCTGACTATCCACCAGCATTGAGGTGGGCACCGGCAGCGCCTTTGCGCCGCCGGGGATGCCCGAGTGCATCCCCTGATTGCGCAAACCAAATTTGTCTGTGACTTCCAGATTAGGATCCGCAAGCATGGTGGCTTGCAGGCCATGTTTGACGCGGCCCGCCTTGATCGCTTCAGGTGTATCCGTGGACACAGTCACTATGTGTACCCCACGCTGATCAAACTCCGGACGCAATTCTTCCCATCGCCGCAACTCGGCGACACAGTAGGGTCACCAATGCCCGCGAAAAAACTTGATCAAGGCAGGTTTGCCTGCCAGCTCTCCTGAGTGGAACAGGTTACCGCTATCGTCCGGAGCACTAAATTCGGGCATGACCTGCCCCACACTAACCGCTTCCCGGGCCAGGACCTGTCGGCTGATCAGGACCGTAAAAAGAAAAAACAGCCCCGCCAGCATGGCCATAACCGCTCCGGTACCGCCTAGCCAACCCGGCTGATTCAGCAAGGCTGCAACCGCCATGGCCACCCCCAGAGCCCACGCGGCAACGAAGACAGATCGGTCTGCCGGGATGCGCACCGCCAAAGCCGCACGAAACCAGATGATTCCGGAAATGATGATCACCCCCAGGGCACCAATGCCAAGCCAGCCCGCTGGTTCTAACATATTCTCATCTGTTCTACGTCCCGTCTCCCCGCGCCAGCTTAGCCTGTTTATCAACCTTTGCGAAGGTTATTCACACCCCGTTGACGCTATTTATGTCTACAATGCCCGGAAAACACCGCGTATTAATAGTGAAAATACCCACCACTGACATACAAGTCGCTCTTTTTCCCATTCCGGATGCGGTTGCGTTTCCCGGCACCAGCCTGCCCCTGCACGTTTTTGAACCCCGTTACCGCCAACTGGTGAACGACTGTGTAAAAGATCAGCGCATGGTGGCGGTCAGCCACGTCTTGAAAACCATACAGGCCGCCAAAAAGAACCAGACCGTTGAGCAGGCCCTAAGTTCAAACCAGGCTACCTACAAACCCCAGGCAGTTTTTTCTGCGGGGTACTGCAAGATTCTGGAAACCACCCCGGATGGGCGCATGATTGCCAGAATTGATATGCAATGCCGATTGCACATGAAAGCGGAAATACAGTCGTTACCTTATCGTATCGTTACCTGTGATACCGTGCTGGACGAGGAAGCACCCCAGGAGGCGGAACAGTGTGACACCCTTAGGACCCTGATAACAGACCGTCTTGTGGAGATGGCTGGCAACGAAAATACCCCCCTGCCCCACGAACTCAAAAGCCCTGCCTGGCAGACCCTGAGCCCCGGCGACTTCAGCTTTAAAATTTTTCAATTCCTCCGCCTTGACGCCAACGTAATGCAGGCCCTGCTGCAATCCCGCAACGC